>SCQX01000235.1 GCA_004298545.1 Candidimonas sp.
ACAAGGGGGTGCTGAAGCAGCGCTGGTCGGTGCGCGCGAGTCCTCTGATCATCGTCCACTGGGGCATCATTCCGCCGCAGCCCGATTGCGAAGAAAAGGTTGCGGCGCGGCACTCTGCCCGGTAAATGCAGGAGCATGCAATGAAAGTGGATGTCGTCATCGTGGGGGGTGGTGTGATCGGGTCGTGCATCGCCCTGTATTTGGCGCGGGCGCGCCGCGCTGCCAGAGTGGCGGTGATCGAGCCGGACCCCACGTACCGCCTGGCGTCGACACCGCGTGCGTCGGGCGGCTTCCGGCGACTGTTCTCACGGCCCGAGAATATTGCCATGTCCCAGTACAGCATTGCGTTTTTCGACAACTTCGACAATGAAGCCGCCGTCGACGGCTACGCGCCCGACCTCGGCATCAAACGCCAGGGGTACCTGTTCATCGCGCAGGCGGCGTTTCAGCCGCAACTCGAACGGAACTATCAGACGCAGCGCGCGCTGGGCGCGAACATCGAGTTGCTGGACGCCGCCGCCCTCAAGCGCCGGTTTCCCTCGCTCGAGGTGGGCGACATCGGCGCCGCCGCCTACTCTCCCGAGGACGGCTGGCTCGACCCGAACTCGCTGCTCCAGGGGGTGCGCAAGAAGGCTGCTGCCCTGGGTGCGCTCTACGTGGAAGATCGGGTCACGCATATTCGGTCCGAGGGCGGTCGCGCTGCCGGTGTGACGCTGGAACGGGGCGAGTCAGTTGATTGCGACGTGCTCATCAATGCGGCAGGCGCATGGGCCAGGCAAATCTGCAAGATGGTTGGCATGCCGCTGCCGGTCTATCCGATGAAACGCTACGACCATTACTTCGAGTGCAACGTCGACGTGGAGCCGCTGCCGTACGTGAAGGACATGGCGCGGCTGGCGATGCGTCCCGAGGGGAAGGGGTTTACCGCGGGAGTGCCGAACTGGGATGAACCGCGCGGCTTCAATTTCGATATCGATCACAGTTATTTCGAGAGCGTGGTGTGGCCGGCCATCGCGCATCGCGTACCCAAATTCCAGGCGGTCAAGCTCAAAAGCACGTGGTGCGGCCTGTACGACCAGAACGCGCTCGACACCAATATGATTCTGGGGCCGTGGGTCGGTGGTCTGCCGAATTTCTACGTGGCGGCCGGGTTCTCGGGCCATGGGCTGATGCACGCGCCCGCGGTAGGTCGCGCCATGGCCGAGCTCGTCTACCAGGGTGGTTTTCAAACGCTCGATTTGTCGAACATGAGCTACCAGCGGGTCGTCGACGACACGCCCTATCCGGAGCAGGGCATCATTTGATGGCGGTGCCGCCTGGCGCGCACTCCTGGGCGCTACGATGATTGGCCGGGGTCGTCGAAAAGCCCCGGGTTCAGCAGGACGGATCGGTCCACCGCGTGGATGTCGGTCTTGCCGCAAAGCCCCATGGTGACATCGAGTTCGTTGGCCATCAGTTCGAGGCAGCGGCTGACGCCCGCTTCGCCGAAGGCGCCCAGCGAATAGAGGAACGCCCGGCCGATGAACGTTCCCTTGGCGCCGAGCGCGACCGCCTTGAGCACGTCCTGCCCGCCGCGAATGCCGCTGTCGAGAAAAACTTCGATGTCCGTGCCTACGGCCTGGGCGATGTGCGGCAGGGCGGCAATGGACGATGGCGCACCGTCCAGCTGGCGCCCGCCATGGTTGGACACGATGAGCGCGTCGGCGCCACTGTCGACGGCGTGCCGCGCGTCGCCGGCATCCAGAATGCCCTTGAGGATAAGCTTGCGGCCCCAGCGTTCCTTGATCCATGCGATGTCGTCCCAGCTGAGGCTGGGGTCGAATTGTTCCGTCGTCCAGGAAGACAGCGACGACAAATCACTGACGCCTTTGGCGTAGCCGACCACGTTGCCGAAGGTGCGCCGCTTTGTCTGCCACATGCCCAGACACCAGCGCGGTTTGGTCGCCAGATTGATGAGATTCGCCAGCGTTGGCTTGGGCGGCGTCGACAAGCCGTTCTTGATGTCTTTGTTGCGCTGGCCAAGCACCTGCAGGTCGAGTGTCAGCACGAGCGCCGAACAATTCGCCGCCTTGGCGCGGTCGATCAGGCCGGC
>SCQX01000236.1 GCA_004298545.1 Candidimonas sp.
GCGCCGAGCTGTCGGAATTCGTCTTTGCCGCCGGCGTGCGGCTGCTCGAGACGCAACGGCCCGACCTGATGTACCTGTCCACCACGGACTACGTGCAGCACAAATTCGCGCCAGGCACCGCCGAGGCCAATGCCTTCTGCGCGATGATGGACAAATATCTGCGCCAACTCGATGCGTTGGGCGCGGTCGTCGCGCTGACGGCTGACCACGGCATGAACGCCAAGCACGACCAGCACGGCGCGCCCAACGTCATTTACCTGCAAACGCTGCTGGACGACCATCTTGGCAAGGGCACGGCGCGCGTCATCCTGCCCATCACCGACCCCTACGTCGTTCACCATGGCGCGTTGGGGTCATTCGCAACTGTCTATCTTCCCAGCCACGAGGCGGCGGACCGCGTCATCGCCAGGCTCGTTTCCGTGCGTGGCGTCCAGCTTGCCATCGAACGCGACAACGCCTGCAAATGGTTCGAGCTGCCGTCCGACCGCATGGGCGACGTGGTGGTGATTTCACAGAAATCGTACGTGCTTGGCACCGCCCGCGAGCGCCACGACCTCTCGGGTCTGAAACAGCCGCTCAGGTCGCACGGCGGGCTGTCCGAGCAGAGCGTGCCGATGCTCCTGAACCGGCCGGTGCGCGGCATTGCCCCCCACCGCCGTCTGCGCAACTTCGATATTCTCGACCTGGCGTTCAACCACGCGCGGGCCTGACACGCGCAGCGTCGACGCTGGGTGAATCCATCGAACACAATCCAGGCTGCCGCACCGGACGATAGTCACCCACTGTGGTGCAGGCGGCCAGCGCGGTGAAAAGCTGATGCAGGCATACCGGCCACCTCCGCCCCACGACGGCTGTTGCCCCCAGAACCACCGTCCAATCGCTGCCAGGAACTGCTGTCGCCGGGAAAGTATGCATCGAGTAACACCTAGCTCATAATTTAGACTCTTTGGAAGAAGCTCAGCTGAGTGAGGGGTGAACCTATGCGAGAATAACGCGAATTTTGCCTGGAACGACACACTGCGCCTGGCGGGGCAACACGGCCTCACGCTCTATGACGCAACCTACCCGGAACTCGCCCTGCGTCTGTCCCCGCCACTGGCCACACGCGATTCGGCGTTGCGCAAGGCCGCTGTCGACTGGGACGTGCCGCTGCTGGGCGCTTGAACATTCGCTCGCGTTACCGGGTTGATCGGTGCCGAGCCGATTGGCTGCCAATCATCGCGTCGCTCACCCTTCAGTAGTTGCAAAAAGAGGAATGCGCGGCGCCTTCTACCGCCTACCCCCGATCGTGGACGTCTATCCGCGTGGCATTGTCTTTACACGTGCCGCGATGTGCTGCTTGTACTTCGGATCCACCGCTTCGTCCGTGGCGATCGAGGCTCACGCTTCCGCCTAAATTTTGGGTGCCTCTTCACCGCTCACAACACCCAATACTGAAACGCAAATGGAACTAAGTGTTCCATTTACCTAGCCGACGGCGATTATGACTTGCAGCAGTATTGGAAAAAAATATCATGGAACACACATACCGATGACAAGTCACGCGCGCCGATAGCCATGGGGCTACCAGCGTGTCAGTCGTGATGATCGTCGAACGAGCAGCGGATTTCGTTCTGGAAGAGGCGAAGCGAACAGCGCAATAAAACGTAAAAAGACCAATGAAAATTGAAGGAGACAACCATGTATGGGTCCAATATCGACAAACATCCCCGTAGGGGAGCGGTCGCTATCCCACCTTTCGAAGCAACCATCAAATGGTGCGACTTCTTCCTTTGTGAAACGATTGTCCGCCCAGTGACCGACTACAGGGATCCATACCACACGCCGTCGCGCGCGCCCCATCAACTCGTCGTCCACCGAAGGGGCTCAGCGGCAAGCTCTGAATCGTTTTCAAACGAAGGGGAGCCGAAATGATTCAGAAAAGCCTCCCTGCAGGAGCCTCGGTGTCCCCTTCCAATGTTGCGTTCGCCGCGGCTTTGGGCACGATCATTGAATGGTATGACTTCTTCATCTACGGTACCGCCGCG
>SCQX01000237.1 GCA_004298545.1 Candidimonas sp.
GCCACGCTGAAGGCGGCGTCCGCCGCGGCGGACGCCGGCAAGCCGGCCACGCGCGCGCGCCGCGCTCCTGCGCAGTCCTAGACCAGCGGCCAGGAAGGCACACTCACCCCTCAAGGAGCGCAAGGCGTGAATCAACTCACGAATCTGTACCGCCTGCACGAGATCCAGCGCCTGTTCCTCGCACCGTGGGCGGCATTCATGGAAATAGGGTCGCAAGCGTTTTCCAGCCCCTACAGCCCGCTTGCCTATACGCCCGTTTCGCGCCCGATGGCGGCCGCCTACCAGTTGAGCTATCGGCTTGGCAAGGACTACGAGGCGCCGGCCTGGGGTATCTCGTCCACCGCCGTGGACGGGCGCGAGATCGCCGTGGAAGACGAAATCGTCGTCGAGAAGCCATTCTGCCGCCTGACGCACTTCAAACGCGACGGCGCGCGTGACGATCCACGCGTCCTGCTTGTCGCGCCGCTGTCCGGCCACCACGCCACGCTGCTGCGCGACACCGTGCGTTCACTACTGCCAAGTCACGACATCTACATCACCGAGTGGGTCGACGCGCGCATGGTTCCCGCCGATCGCGGAACCTTTGGCCTGGACAATTACGTTCACTATATGCTGGCGTTCATGCGCCATCTGGGGGCTGGCACGCATGTCATCTCGGTCTGCCAGCCGGCACCCCCGGTGCTGGCGGCGGTTTCACTGCTGGCCGCCGCCAACGACCCGGCGGCGCCGCGCACGATCACGCTGATGGGCGGCCCGGTGGACGCGCGCAAGTCGCCAACACGTGTCAACTGCCTGGCAACCACGAAGCCGTACGAATGGTTCGAACAGAATCTCATCTACCCGGTGCCCGCCCGATACCCCGGCGCCGGCCGCCTCGTCTACCCGGGGTTCATGCAGCATGCGGGTTTCGTCGCCATGAATCCCGGGCGCCACCTGCGCTCGCACTACGAGTACTACCTGCACCTGATCGAAGGCGATAAAAGCGATGCCGAGGCGCACCGGCGCTTCTACGACGAATACAACGCGGTGCTCGACATGCCGGCGCGCTACTACCTGGAAACGATACGCGTCATCTTCCAGGAATTCCGGCTGCCATTGGGCACGTGGGCGCTGGACGGCGTGCCGATAAAGCCCGCCGCCATCCATCGCACCGCGCTGCTCACGGTCGAAGGCGAACTGGACGACATCTCGGGCCAGGGGCAGACGCACGCGGCACACGACCTTTGTTCGGGTATACCGCCTTCCATGAAGGAACGGTATACCGTGAGGGACTGTGGCCATTACGGAATTTTCTCGGGCAGCAAGTGGCGGCAACGCGTATGCCCCAGAATTTGCGCATTCATCGAGAAGCACGCGCAGGGGTGACGCGAAACGCGGAGGCGCCCGGCAACCGCGGGATCCACGCACGACGGCGGGCGCCCACCGCTGGCGGCAGTGTGGGGGTCGACCGGGGTTGGTGCGTGTGATTATTGTGAACCTGCCATCCGCTGGGGCGCATGACGCGCCACGGTGGCTTCCGACTTCCGCGATCGCCGCGCATCGCAGTTCCCCGCGTCGCGTCTTGCCACGATCTCCATCGGCGTTATCGCGGGTTCCCGCAATGGTTCGGGGCGTTCCACCCCTACCCTGGTTCTAAGTTGCATCGTTCGCTTCTTCTGCTTCGGCGCGTAGTTGCCCGACAGAATCATGGCCACGGCTCGCCGGGCGACCATCCGCGCGGCGTTCGTATCGGAACCGGTATCGTATCCACAGCGTGGGCAGGTGAACGCGGCCTGATCGGACCGGTTCCCCGGAAGCGCGCAGCCACAAGAGCCGCACGCCTGTGAAGTACGAATTGCGCGAACCGTGGGAAGCACACGGCTCGTACCGGCTGCGCCGATGGGGTCCACATCGACGACCAGCTTGCCTTGGCGCAACGCCTTGTAACGGGTGAAATCCCGCGTTTTGTTCAGCGCGCCGGCAAGTGCGCGCGCCGCCAGCGGAGCCCGCACGAATGAGCGGCCGAGCCGCGCGCCGCCGCGCCCTGACGGCCCGTTGGCAGCCACCGGGCGGCCTTCTTCAAACGCGATCAGTTGGACCGCGTCATCGGTCACCAGGCGATGGCTTGTCTGATGCGCGAAATCATGCAGCACATGCTGCGCATACTGTTGATACCCCGCAATACGCTTGCGCGCCTTGCGCCAGCCATTCGACCCTTTGACGCGCCGCGCCATCGCGCGCTGCCAGCGGGAGCGCGCCTGTTCCTTCTTCGCGAGGCGCTGCTTCTGCACGTCCGGAAAATCGAATCGTTGTCCCGCGCTGGTGCACAGGGGGCTGAGGGCCGCGCTACGCTTCACCCCCAGCGACGCCGACGACAACGCATCATGTGGCCAGAGTGCGAGCCGCGCGGCGATGCGCTGAGGATCGGTCTGCGGCGCGCCATCGTCAACATTGAAAGAAAGGTACCAGCGCCCATGATCCACGGAAAACGTAATGCTCGCGGGCACTGGATGGGCGCGATGCGCGCGAAACGCAATGCGCCCGACCGGAAACTTTCGCGTGCCGACCATCAGCTGATACGCCACCTGGCCGGTCGTGTGTGGAACCGCGGGCCGAAACTGGAAAAGTTCGTTGGTCAACCAGACACTCTGCCGCCCGCGCTTGCGGTGCAGCGTGGGTTTACCACCCAGATCCTGGAAATATCGGCTGTACGCCCGCTTCCACAATACGGCGCCATTGCGCAGCACCTGGGTCGGCACATCGAAAAGCCATGGGGTGAGTTCGCGATTTTTGAAGTGGCTGTATTGCTGATCGATGGGTGCTTGTTGACCGGCAAGCGCCAGCGCGGTCCTCTGAAAACGGCGGAAGTATCGGTCCTCGCGCACCTTGGCGTTGTACAGATAACGCTGACAGCCGATCCAGCGCAGCAGAACTTGCGCCTGCGCCTTGCTTGGGTAACAGCGGAATCGATAACCCGTGTGCACCGCGCACTCCTTACGCCAGACGTTCCCAGAT
>SCQX01000238.1 GCA_004298545.1 Candidimonas sp.
AAGCTTTGAACTTGCGCGGCCGCTTTGAACTTGCGCGGCCGCTTTGAACTTGCGCGGCAGCGCCGCGATCCTCTTGCGGAGCCTGACTTTGCTCGCATTGCCGACGGCGCACGCCGATCCCGCTGATTCTCGAGCCATACCTGGACTGTGCGAAACGTACTGCACACAGGGAACGCGACCGCGCCGGCCCCGCAGGTAAAGTGGCGCTACCTGCACGAGGGCGGTGATCCACCCGCGGTTTTACCACCCCGCCCTTGGCGACAGGCACGCACCACCGCCTTGAAGATGCGCGACGCGGCAGCACATCCCTGTTGCGGACACCAATCTGCCTGGGCAGACGGCCGCTCCGTGGCGTCGATCGGGTGGATTTCGATTCTGCGGAGCATTACACCGGACGCGTTGGACTCGCCGGCCGCAGGAAAGTACTGCGCGTGGAAGGTACACGACGCGCCGCTTGCACGGGCCCAGCCATTGAACACAGGCCCCAAATGGTGGCCGACAATGATGTGTTGCTGGTGAAGGAGATTCGCCTTCCCTACTAGGATCGAGCAAGGTTGTGGTGTTCGACCCGCTCTCTATTTCTCTTCGGTCGTACGATCGCGCTTGGTACGCGGCTCGTTGAGCGGTTCACCGCGTACGACGAACCAGATGTTTTCGGCGATGTTGGTCGCATGGTCGCCGATGCGCTCGATGTTCTTGGCGATGAAAAGCAGGTGCGTGCAGGCCGTGATGCTGCGCGGGTCTTCCATCATGTACGTCAGCAGTTCGCGGAACAGCGTGGTGTAGAGGGCGTCCAGGTCGGCGTCGCGTTCCCAGACGGTGTAGGCAAGCTCCGCATCCTGCGCGACGTAGGCCCGCATTGCCTCGCGGATGAGCCTGCAAGCCATCCTTGCCATGGGTCCGAGACTGCCCACCAGCGGTACCGGCGCGGACAGGTTCAGGGTCATCGAGCGACGGGCGACGTTGGTCGCGTAGTCGCCGATCCGCTCGATGTCGGAAGCAATCCGCAGGGCGGCGAGGATCTCGCGCAGGTCGCGGGCCATCGGCTGGCGCAGCGCCAGCAGGCGCAGCACGTCGTTGCTGATCTGCCGCTCCTGGCCGTCGATCGCGTCGTCGTTGTCGGCGACGCGTTGCGCGGCCTTGCTGTCGCGCTTGCCCAGCGCATCCATCGCGGCTTCCAGTTGCTTGGCCGCAAGTTCGCCCATCGAGGCAATCTCGCCGGTCAGGCGGGACATTTCCTCGTCGTAACTTTTAACGAGGTGGTCGTGGGGCTGTGTGTTCATTTGATTTCCAGAGTCATTTCAGACATTCAATCTGCGATGATTTGCTCGTCATCCCGGAATACTCGCGCCATCCATGGCGCTCGCGCTACGCGCCGCCTTCGGCGTTCGCGTTTGCAATCCCGCAAACGCAGTCGCGAAGCGATATCCGGGATCCAGTGCCTCTGCCCATCAACGTGGAGGAAGGCACTGGATTCCCGCTTTCGCGGGAATGACGACAAAGGAGGTAAGACTCTCCCCAAGCTCGATCGGCTTCACCCAAACCTCCCCGAGATGTAGTCTTCGGTCTGCCGCTTGGCGGGCTTGGTGAAGACCTTTTCGGTGTCGTCGAATTCCACCAGCTCGCCCAGGTACATGAAGGCGGTCCGGTCCGACACGCGCGCGGCCTGCTGCATGTTGTGGGTGACGATCACGATCGTGTAATCGTGCTTCAGTTCTTCGATCAACTGTTCGATACGCCCGGTCGCGATCGGATCGAGCGCCGAGGTGGGCTCGTCCAGCAGCAGCACTTCCGGCTTCAGCGCGATGCTGCGTGCGATGCACAGCCGCTGCTGCTGGCCGCCCGAAAGACTCAGCGCGCTGCGCTTCAACTTGTCCTTCACCTCGTCCCATAGCGCAGCGCGGCGCAGCGCCTGCTCGACCCGGCCATCCATTTCGGACTTCGACAGTTTCTCGTGATGGCGGATGCCCCAGGCGACGTTTTCGAAGATCGTCATCGGAAATGGCACGGCCTTCTGGAACACCATGCCTACCTTGCTGCGCAAGCGGTGGAGGGGGTAACTGGTGTCGAGGATGTTCTCGCCATCCAGCAGCACCTCGCCGATGGCGCGCTGATTCGGGTAGATCGCGTAGATGCGGTTGAACACGCGCAACAGCGTGGACTTGCCGCAGCCGGACGGGCCGATGATCGCGGTGACCTGTCTTGCCGGTATGTCCAGGCTGATGTTCTTCAGCGCCTGCGTGTCCCCGTACAGGAAATTCAAATTGCGCACCGCGAGCTTGGGCGGCGGCACCACGGCGACAGCCGGATCCACCGCGGCAAAGGCGGGAGGAACATTGAACATGGTGGTGGTGTCAGTCATGGATGACCTTGTGACGGTGCAGGTACCAGCGTGCACCCAGGCTGAGCAGCAGCACGAACAAGGTGATCAGCAGCGCGCCCGCCCAGGCGATGGCGTGCAGCGCAGGATTGGGGTCGTTGGTGTACTGGTAGATCGCGACCGGCACGCTCTCCATCTTGTTCAGGGGGTGGAACGCCATGAAGTTGTTGCCGAAGGCCGTGAACAGCAGCGGCGCGGTCTCGCCGGCCAGGCGCGCCAGCGCCAGCAGCACGCCGGTGACGATGCCGGAGACGGCCGCGCGCATCAACACCTGCACCGTCAGCTTCCACTGCGGAACGCCCAGCGACAACGCGGCTTCGCGCAGCGTGCCAGGCACCAGTTGCAGCATCTCGTCGGTGGTGCGCACGATCACCGGCAACCCGATCAGCGCCAGCGCGATGGCACCGGCCAGGCCCGAGAATGACACCGCACCGTGGCTGAGGTTCGACATCGGCAATACGATGATCACGTATACGAACAGACCCAGCACGATCGATGGCGCCGACAGCAGGATGTCGTTGAGGAAGCGGATCGTGGCGCCGAGTTTCGTGCGATGGGCGTATTCGGCGAGAAAGGTGCCGGCCAGGACCCCCACCGGCGCGCAGATTGCCAGCGCGATCAGGTCCATGATCAGGCTGCCCACGATGGCGTTGGCGAGGCCGCCCTGGTCGGCATAGGCGGTGATCTTCGTGAACAGCTTGAGGTCCAGCGCAGCGATACCGTTCTTCAGCGTGATCCACAGGATCCAGACCAGGAACGCGAGGCCCACCGCGGCGGCGCAGCCGCTGAGCACCATGGCCATGAAGTTGATGGCGCGCCGGCGGGCATAGATATCGACGACCATCAGGCGCCCTCCCGCCGTGCCAGCCGACGCAACATCAGGCGCGAGATCAGCAGCACCACGAAGGTCACCACGAACAGCAGGAAGCCCAGCGCGATCAGCGCCGAACGGTGCGTGCCCACCGCCTCGTTGAACTCGTTCGCGATCGAGGAGGAGATCGAGGTGCCAGGCATCAGCAGCGAGGACGTGATGTTGTACGCGTTGCCGAGGACGAACGTGACTGCCATGGTTTCGCCCAGCGCGCGACCCAGGCCGAGGAAGATGCCGCCGATCACCGCCGAGCGCGTATAAGGCAGCACGATGTCCCACACCACTTCCCAGGTGGTGGCGCCGAGTGCGTAGGACGATTCCTTGAGGCGGTTCGGCACGGTCTGGAACACCTCGCGCATCACCGAGCAGATGAACGGCAGGATCATCACCGCCAGCACGATGCCCGCGGTGAGCAGGCCCAGCCCGATCGGCGGCCCCTCGAACAGCTTGCCGAGCAACGGGATGCGGCCCAGCGTGTCGGTGAGGGCCGGCTCGATGCGCGCCATGAACGGCACGAACACGAACAGGCCCCACATGCCGTAGATGATCGACGGGATGCTGGCCAGCAGTTCGATTGCAGTGGCGACCGGGCCGCGCAGCCACGTCGGGGCGATTTCGGTGAGGAACAGCGCGATGCCGAAGCTCAGCGGCACCGCCAAGACCAGGGCGATCAGCGAAGTCACCAGGGTCCCGAAGATCGGCGCCAGCGCGCCGTAGTCATCGGTGACCGGGTTCCACGCGTCGCTGGCGAGGAAATGCAGGCCCTGCCCGAACAACACCTCGCGCCCGCCCCAAAGCGTGGACAGCGCGGCGCCCAGCAGCGCGGCCAGCACCAGCAGCGCGCAGGCCTTCAACAGGCGACGGAACCATGTGTCGTGGCGCGCGTCGCGACGACTGCGGCGGTCGGAATCGCTTATCTTTATGGCGGCGGGAA
>SCQX01000239.1 GCA_004298545.1 Candidimonas sp.
TTCAGTCGCGGAAATTGTTGAACTGCAGCGGCAACCCGACGTCCGTCTTGCGCAGCAGCGCCATGACCGCTTGCAGATCGTCGCGCTTTTTTCCGGTGACGCGCAGCTTATCCCCGTTGATTTGCGTGTCGACCTTCAGTTTCGCGCCCTTTATGGCGGCAACCAGCTTTTTTGCGAGCACCTGCTCTATT
Organism: Candidimonas sp.; assembly: GCA_004298545.1. Lineage (GTDB taxonomy): Bacteria > Pseudomonadota > Gammaproteobacteria > Burkholderiales > Burkholderiaceae_B > SCQX01. The sequence continues at coordinate 192 of SCQX01000239.1, forward strand.
CCCTGACGAATGGTGATTTTCTGACGGGCACCGCTGACGTTTTCGACGGGCGCGCCGACATCCATGCAGCGGGCATCGATGCCGCGGGCGATGAGCCGCCCGCGCAATATGTCCAGCATCTGGCTCGCCTGGAACGTGCTGGGTGCCGTCAGGGTGACGACGAAGTCTTCCAAAGTGAATTTGGCATCCGTGCCCTTGAAGTCGAACCGTGTCGCCAGTTCACGACCGGCTTGGTCGACGGCGTTCGTCAGTTCGTGCGTGTCTACCTCGGACACGGCATCGAAAGAGGGCATGGCGGCTCCTGGTGAAGGGGGTGGCAGTTGGGCATGTCGCCCCGCCTCGCGCGGGGCTGATCCATTAATTATAGTAGCCGCCATGCCGCCGCCGGTGTGCGCAAGCAACCCGCGGCGCGCCGGCTGCGCGGTTGTCTGGGTGCGCGGGCGACCCACGGCGACAGTCACCCGACCGCCCGCACCTTGTAGGTATCCAGCAGTGTCTTGCGGTCGATTTTGTGGTTGATAGACGTTGGAAGGGCGTCCACCACGATGATTTCGGACGGCAGCATGTAGGCTGGCAAGTGGTGGGCCAGCGCGGGCTTCCAGTTTTTGATCGGGTAGGGTGTCCAGGGTTTCGCCGTGTCCGGCCGCCCGCATTCCTTGAGTTCGACGAAGCCCACCAGGCGCGCGACCGTATTGTCGGGGCGCCGCAGTGCGAGGCAGGTGGCGTTCTTGATGCCGTTCAAAGCCTGCAGGCTCGACGAAATCTCGGCCAGCTCGATGCGGTAGCCGTTGAGCTTGACCTGGTCGTCCCGCCGGCCTTCGCACCACAGGAGCCCACCCGCGTCCAGACGGCCCAGGTCGCCAGTGCGCAGACCCCGTCGTCCGCTGGCATCGCGAAACATCCGCGACTGATTCAGATCGGGGCGATTCAGATAGCCGCGCATGACGTGGTTGCCGATGATGCAGATCTCACCGTCGCGAGTCTCGATCGTGGCGTCCGGCTTGGCGTAGCCGACCGGCAGCACGGCGCATTCGTCGAGTATCTTCTGATCGATTTCCACGAGCGTCGTCGCCACGGTCGCCTCGGTGGGGCCGTACGTGTTGAGAATGCGGGCGCATGGGAAGCGCCGTTTCAATCGCTGGCACACGGACCGCGGCAACACTTCGCCACAGAACAGGAAAGTATGGAGCGACGGCAGTGTTTTCGCTGAAAATGTCTCCTCCAGCAGCTGCTGGTGCGCGAAAGATGGTGTGGAAACCCAGCAGGTGATTCCTCTGTGCGCGAGGCGTTCAATGTACGATCGCCCGTCGCGGATTTGCTCGCGTGAATTCAGCACACAGGTGCCGCCGCTGGCGAGTGTGCCAAACACCTCGAACATCGACAGGTCGAAGCTGAACGGCGCCTGGTTCATGAAAACCGGCGCGGCCCCCAGTTGGAAATCAGTCCGCAGCCATCGCGCGAGCAGCTCGACGCTTTCGCGGCCGATCTGCACGCCCTTGGGTTCGCCGGTGCTGCCGGAAGTGAAAAGCACATAGGCCAACCCCTTTTCCGCCAGGGGAGTGGCATCGTGTCCCGTTGGCTCGAACGCATCGGCGTCGGCGCGGTAAAGCAGGCCCGCGCCGACGAGATCGGCGATGCGGCGGCGGCGCGACTCTGGGTAGATGGTATCCACCGGCACGAAGGGCGCGCCCAGTTCCAGACAGGCCGTCATGGCCGTGAAGAAGGCGGCCTGCTTGTGCCCCCACAATACGATGGGCGTGTCGGCCCGCGCGCCCAGATCGCGCGCGCGCATCATCCAGCGCCGCGTTTGCGCCTCGAGTTCACCCCAGCTCAGGTCGCGGTCGCTTCCAGCAACCGCGCACCGCTCGCGGCCCCGCTCGGTATCGGTGAATCGCATGTCGTGCGGATCGAAGTGCATGAAGGGTCCCCTTTTCCCTGACGAAAATTTCTTCTTTGGCCGGTGAATTCAGTCGCGATGACGATGTACCGTTCTTTGGGCTGCCGACGGACCCATTGGTTCAAAACGGACTGCGTTCGCTGAATACGTAAAGCGCCAGCATGATCGCGCCCAGCGTGAGCATGCGCCCGAGAAGCCGCGCGGGCCAGGTCGCCAACGCTCTTTGCAGCGCAGGATGCTGACGCGCCGCAAGCAACAGCCAGTTGTGCAGAACGGAGTAGACGCCGAACAGGATGCCGCTGATGATGTAGTGCCATTGCAGACCGTTCCAGACACCCATGCAGAACAAGGTGGCGAAAATACCAATGTTCTGCGCCGCGAAGCGGTGCCGCGAGAAGTAGGCGTTTTTGGACAAGGCTTTGTAGATCGGCATGAAAACCACGTCGCGCAGCCACTCCGAAAGGCTGATGTGCCAGCGCCGCCAGAAGTCTTGCGGATTTTTGCTCAGGATGGGGTTGTTGAAGTTGATCGGCAGGTTCAGGCCGAACATCTTCCCCAGCCCCAGCGCCATATTGGAATAGCCCGCGAAATCGAAGTACAGATAAACGCTGTAGAGCACGCTGTTGAGCAGAACGCCGCGCGGGCTGTAATCGTTGGGCGCAACTTGCGACAGCCCGACGGCCCAGACCAGGTGCGCGATGGCGAATTTCTGTATCAGGCCCAAAAGCAGCGCTTCGTAGCCGGCGCGCCATTGCGCCATGGTGACCCCCGCGTATCCCTGGCGCAGGTCCGCCTGGAAATTGCGCCAGCGGTACATGGGGCCAGCCAGCAGCGTCAGCGGCAAGAACAGATAGGTAACGTAGTCGACGGGGTGGATGCGCTCTTCGTCGTGCGCGAACAGCAGCACGTCCACCGCCCTGAAGGTCATGAACGACAGGCCCACCATCCCCAGGAAACTCAAGGTGTGCGTCTTGACCAGTATCAGCGGCAGCATTGTCACCGTCACCGCCACGCGCGTGGGCACGAATTTGCGGCGGCGCAGCCACAGTGCCGCCACCTGCGTGGCGAATACCAGCAGCGGCTGCAGCGGCCTGTCTTGGAAAACCAGTACGGCGGTTGCAAGGCCGACGCACGCCAGGACGTAGCGCAGCGGTATTCTGGTCCATTGCACCGCCCGCGCGGTCAGCGACACGCCCAGGCCGGCCAGCAGGGCGTAGAGGAAGAAGTCGAAACTTGCAAACAGTTCCATGTGGGCTGGCTGGATACGCGAAGCGGCTGTTTAGAACTGTTGGTATTCGTACTCGACCTTGATCGGACCGCCAAGATCGAATGGCGCGTGCGCCTGCAGCAGCAGGACGGCGATCAGGCCCAGATATAGGCAAACGAGGAGCAAGTAGCGTTTCATTGCGAAAAATGTTTGTCTATGGCTTCGTCGGCAAGCGCCCAGCCCAGTTCGGCCAGATGCATGTCGTCCTTGAAGATGCCGGGCGCCGGGCGCAGCGGGTACATGTTGGTGCATGCCATGTGATAGCGGCGGCACATCGCCATGATGCTGCGCACTGTCGGAATGAAGCGCTCGGTGTCCAGCACCAGCTTCGAATTCAGTGGCTGCATGATGAACAGCGCCGGCACCTTCTTGAAGGCGAGGTATTCCATCAATTGCGACAGGTCGGTGAATTCCCGCGCGGCGATCGGGTCGCCGCGCGCGAACTCCTGGTGCGTGGGATCGGGCACCAGCGACAAATGGGTGCGATAGTAGTGGTTGCGCACCGCGTAGGGGTTATTGCTGCATAGCTTCCGGCCCGTTGCCCGGGCTTCGTCCAGCAGGTGTGGCCAGTCGGCTTGGGGCAGCGTGGGAGGGACGGGATACGTCGCGTTCCGCGTGGCCGCGATCGCCGCCGCGGTCTGGGCGTAGGCGGGGCCGCTGTTTATGGGCTTGCCGGTGAGCCACATTTGCAGCTTGTCGCGAAACGTCGCCAGTTTTGCCTGCGCCAGCAACCCCAGTATTCCCAGGGGATCGTGGTGGCGCACCCAGTAAATCATGTGCTCGCGCGCGGCGGGCCGGCGCCAGAGACTGGCGAGCACGGGGCCCGAAATGTGTTCGGCGAATGCGCTCGCGGGCATTTCTCCTTCCGCGGCGAACCACGCGGGCGACAGCATGATCACCAGCTTCGTGTGCGGCGAGAGGCTGTCCGAGAGCGATTGCAGTACCCGGAAGATGCCGTAAGATTGCAGCTTCGCGTGCCCGTAGGCAAGCGTGGGGACACCGAGTTCCGCGGGAAAGAAACGGTAAGGGACGAATCGCACGTCGACGCCGGCCAGTTCCGACGACCCCATCACCACCAGGGTGCCGTTGGCCAGCGCGTTGCCCATTCTGGCGAAATTGACCGTTCGCTCGTTCCAGTTGTCGCCCATGTTGGGCAGGTAGACGCCCGCCTTGACGTCCAGGCCGTCGGTCGGGCTGGCGCGCAGCGTGCGGGTCAGGTAGGGATTCAGACTGAAGTAGGCCGCCAAGGCGATGCCGACGGCGGTCAGCGCGGCGAGCAGGTGCCGGGTCAGACCCGCGCTAAGTATGCGTTGCCACATCTACGTATGCGTTGCCACATATTGGCAGATGCTGTGCACCGTCTCCAATATCTCCGCGATTTCGGGGGCCGGGATGGCACAGCCGTATTTCTCTTCGATGGCCAGGGTAATGTCGACCGCGGCCATGGAATCGACCAGCCCCGATTTCACCAGCGACGCGTCGGCGGCGACCGGTTTGAGAATGATCGACTCGACGATGGCGAGAATTTCTGGTTCCAGGTTTTCAGCTGCCGGCATGCAAAGCCCGCCTCCTCGGCCGTAGCCGAACGTAAAGGAACGTGAACGGAAAATACAGAGAAAAAAAGCAGCGCGCAATTATGTGCCAAATAAACTGACTGGAAGCTGAAAATAGATGGAGACCCCTAGGAAACTGTCTTGACAAATCGGTTCGATCGCGCCTATAAAATGCAACCCCCACCCGTGCCGGGTGGCGACCTCGTAGTTGCCTGCTTCACGGACATGGATACAAAGTGTCGTCGGGAGAAAAGCAATGGAAAGGATATTCGCCGCGATTGCGCTGTGGGGTCTCGTGTTCGCTTGCCATGCGCAGGGCGCCTTGTTCGAGGTGCCCACACGGGGCGGTGTGACCACGACGGTGTTTTGGGAACCTGCACCGAACGCCAAAATCACGGTGGTTCTGTTTCCCGGAGGGGGAGGCGGTTTCGGCAAGGTCGAGCGGGGCAAGGCCACGAGTCAAAATTTCCTGGTGCGATCCGAGCCCTACTTCGTTGCCAACGGCTTCAATGTCGCCATCTTCGGCCGCCCCAGCGACTCAACGGGCTTGAGCTTCTTCGAGCGTATCGGCACCGCGCACATGACCGACGTACGCCAGGTGCTGGCGTTCGTGAAGGCGAAGGTCAATGGTCCGGTCTGGCTCGTGGGACACAGTCGCGGCACGATTTCGGCCACGGCCGCGGCCATCGACGAGCAAGGTGGCATTGCGGGCCTGGTGCTGGCTTCCAGCGTGGTCGGTGACGCGAGGCCGGGCGCCGTGACCAGGCAGAACCTGGCGGCCATCAGGGTTCCGGTGTTGGTGCTGCACCATGCCAAAGATGCCTGCGTGGTGTGTAATCCGCACAAGGTACACGCCATTCTGCAAGGGCTGACGAACGCGCCGGTCAAGAAGGAAATCATGGTCAGCGGCGGCAGCAACCCCACAGGCAATCCCTGCGGACCCTTGCATTGGCATGGCTTCACCGGCATGGAGCGCGACGCGGTCGATCTGATCGCCAGCTGGATCAAATCGCCGGTGAACTGAGCGGGCGTTGGGGCGGCGCGCGGGCGACGTCCCTTGTGAAGGTTGAAAGGCCTCGCCGGCATGCTAGCGAATCGTTGTGTTCATTTCTTCGACACTGACGCAACATCTTGTGGAAGCGGAAACAGGCGCGTTCGATCGAGCGCGAAGCAACGGAGGTTGGCACTGCCGACCTGTCCCAGTGGAATCCAAGCGTATCAAATAGTGCCATTTTCCCCGCCATCGAACGCTGAACGCGGTTTCATGGTAATGAAACGCGTTGCGCGTGTCGATTGCGAAAGGCGTAAAAGAATGGCTGGTGCCCCCCCCGTGAGTCGAACACGGCACCAACGGATTATGAGTCCGCTGCTCTAACCAGCATGAGCTAGAGGGGCGAATGCGGCGCGCCCGCCGGCGTTCAGCGCGGCGTGTGCAGGCCGTGCAGCACCACGAGCCCGTAGATGATCAGGAACGCGAGGGTGATGATCGTGGTGACCAGGCCGGCCGAGAATTTAGGTTTGTTTTCGTTAGCCACAGTGGGCTCCACAGCGATTTATGAGAAAGATGGATGGTATGGCGCGCTGCCGCGGTGGTTCGCAACTTGCGCTGCCTTGAATGATAACCCACGGAGGCGCATCATCTTGGAAAATTGCCGGCGCGGGGGAATCAGAGCACACGCGTAGTGTTGCTAATTTTCTCATTTGTGCGTAGGCAGGTCGAATGGCGCGACGGCGAAGCCGGGCGTCTTGATAGAATTACTGCTGTTTCAATGACGAGGGGGTTGCCATGACGACACGCCAGAGCGCGGGCCGCACTGTTCCCGGTGAACGGGGTTCGCGAAGCCCAGGCGTTCTTCGCGCGCTCAGCCGTGTGGCTGTCGTGGCAAGCGTTGCGCTATTGGCGGCCTGTCAGTCCCTTCCCGCGAAGAAAGCCACCACCAGGGCACCATCCGCCACGGCACCCGCGGCAAGCGCGTCGAAGGTCACCACGCCCGAAACGACGCTGCACGCGACGGGCCACGGCGCGCTGGTGGCGGTTTACCTGGCTGATACGCAGATGCAACCCGGGTGGGCGGTCATCAAGTTGCAATCGGGTACTTTGTACGTCGATCCTCAGCCGGTCATCACGCGCGACGATCTCAGCGATATACGCGCTGGCGCCAGCAAAGAGGGCGTTGGTCTGCTGGCGCTTGGATTGAACGAGGCGGGGCAGGCGAAGGTCTTGCACGTCACGACACAGAACCCGGACAAGCGCCTGGCGCTGGTTGTCGGCCACACGATGTTGTCGGCGCCCAGTTACACCGTGCCGGTTGCTTCCGATCAGCTTGTGTTTCCAGTTGGCACTGAACAGAATGCAACGGCGGCGGCCCGCGCCATTGCCGGCGAGCCCGGCAACGGCACGCCGTCCGGGGCATCTGGCGCTGGTGGCAATTCATCGTCCGGCCCAGTTACGCCGCCAAACGGTAAGTAGGCTGGCCAGCGGCGTCGCGCAAGCATTTGGCGGCGCGGCACGTTTTCAGGAAACAGCACCGTGACGGACTATTCGAGTAATGAACGTGCCGGCCAGTCGCATGCCTATCACGCGCTTGCCACGGTATTCGCCCAAGGGTTTCGTTTCCTGGCCACCATCAACGGGCTGGGCGTGCTGTTCTCGTTGAGTGCCGCCATCGGTGTCGTCGACACCAATCTTGCCCCCGGCCTTTACCGCGCGCCGGTGGCAACATTCATTGCGGGCCTGGTCTTCTGTGGCGTGGGCCTGCTGTGGTCATATCTGGTGCAAACGCTGTTGTTCGGCCAGCTGGTCGAGGGGCGGCATCGGCGCACCCACTGGGTACCACTGGCCTGCACCTTGCTGTCGTACGGCCTGAGTCTTGCGTTGTTTGTGGCTGGGTGCTGGTACACGCTGCATCTGGCCGAGGTGGCGTCTCAGAATCCGGGGTATTCGTCTCAGTCGAATGGTCAGGACGACGACGCCGCGCCGTCCAATCAGTCGGGGCGGACGTCCCGCATCGCCGATGCGCCCCCGATGAACGTCGTCTTGCGCGCCGGTGGGGGGCCTCGCCTCGCGCTGCCTGCGGCAAACGCGCAACGTAGCCGCCATTATTTTCCAGACTTGCGCAACAGCTGAAGATTCCTGGATTAAAATATGCGCAATGCGTATATTTTAATTGCATACCTTAAGGAATCCAGGCATGTCCGTAGCCCAGCAAGTATTTTTGCGTGATGCTATGCGCCGTCTCAATCTGACGCGCGATGTATTTTCCGCCCGCATCGGCGTCAAGCGCCGCGCGCTCGATACCTGGTTGCTGCCGGAAGGCTCCCAGGAATTTCGTTCGATGCCGGACGTCGTCGGGCGCTTCGTGACCGAGATCATGGATAACGACCTGTTGTTGCGGAAGTATGCGCAAAGCACGCAGTCGGGCCCGTTGCGGGACCGGATCGCGGTGGATGGCAAACATCAGCTGCTGTCGGTCGATCAGTTCTCCCGCGAATCGGTCGAAGAACTGTTTCGTATCGCGGACCTGATGCAACCCATCGCGCGGCGCAGGAAAGTGTCGCGCGTGCTTGAAGGCGCGGTGCTGGGTAATTTGTTTTTCGAAGCCAGCACGCGTACCCGGGTGAGTTTCGGTGCGGCCTTTTGCCGCCTGGGCGGTTCGGTTTGCGATACGACCGGCTTCACGTTCTCGTCGATGGCCAAGGGCGAATCGATTTACGATACGAGCCGCGTGATGAGCGGCTATGTCGACGCGATGGTCGTCCGTCACCCCGATCGCGGGTCGGTGGCCGAATTCGCGCGCGCCACCAACATTCCCGTGGTCAATGGTGGCGATGGGCCGGGTGAACACCCCAGCCAGGCGCTGCTCGATCTCTACACGATCCTGACCGAGTTCTCGCGCCTGGGGAAGTTGCTCGACGGCGCTCACATCGCCATGGTGGGCGATCTGAAATACGGGCGCACGGTTCATTCGCTGATCAAGCTGCTGGCGCTTTACCGCGGGTTGAAGTTCACGCTGGTCGCGCCGCGTGGCCTGGAGATGCCCAACGATATACTCGAGCAGGTGGGGCGCAATGGCGGCCATGTCATCGAACAGGCGGGTTCGCTGGAAGAAGGGCTGAGCGGCGGCGTGGATGTGATTTATGCGACGCGTGTGCAGAAGGAACGGTTCGCGGCCGAGGAACTGGAGGGCTACACGCTGGATTTCCAGGTGAACAAGGCGATCATCGACAAATGCTGCGGGCCTGACGTGGTGATCATGCACCCACTGCCGCGTGACAGCCGGCCCGGCGCGAACGATCTCAGCGTCGATTTGAACCATGACTCGCGCCTGGCGATATTCCGCCAGACCGACAACGGAATACCGGTACGCATGGCGATTTTCGCGGTGTTGCTGGGTGTCGAAGGCTTGGTGCAGCATTCGCTGCGCGACGTTACCTGGAACCCGCCGTCGCACGTGGGGCCCGACGACAGCGTGTTCCACGGGCTGGATTGAGAACGCGCCGGCCAAGTTGTCCGGGGCTGGCGCGCCGCCGATGGGGTGGCCACCGGGCAAGTCGTTCGGAACTGACGCGCCACCGCGCAGATGGCTGCTTAGCCTGCCTTCCTGCCGCCGAGCCCGTCGACCAGATCGGCAAGCAGGTGTGAGAGTTCGCCCGTCATCAGCAGCAGCTCGGCGTCCAGTTGTTCTTGCGGATCGCGCGTGGAGTCGCCGACATTTTCCGTAAGGATGTCCTGCGGCGCCACGCGTTTGACATCCAGGGTGTCCGTCAGCACGAATGAGACCCGATCGGCCCAGGTGAGCGCGAGGCGGGTGCATTGTTTTCCCGCCTGGATGTGGCGCCGCACATCGTCGAGTTCCACGCTCTGGCGCGTATACCGGACAGTGGCGCCGGACTCGTCGGTTGCGCGCAATTCCGTGTCCTGGTCGATGGTGAAGCCAGCCGGCGGCTCATCGCCGGCAAGCCAGCGCGTCATTGTGGAGGCGGGCGACTGTTCGACGTGCAGCGGCGCCACGGGGAACGGATTCAGCGTTTTCGCCAGGGCACCGAGCACTTCGTCACTTTTCGCCGCTGACGCGGCATCGACGATCAGCCAGTGGTTCGCCGTATCGAGCCACACGCGCGTGTCGTGATAAACGGAGAACGCGCGCGGGCGCAGTTCGTCCGTCAGTTGTTCCTTGATTTCCTTCATTTGCCGCCGGCCCGGCTTGTAGCCTTGCTGTTCTTCGATCTCTCGCGCGCGCGCCCGGGCGAACTGGTTGATCACCGTCGCGGGCAGCAACTTCTTTTGCGCGCGCAGCGCCAACAAGTATTGGCCGTTGATCACCTGGACGAGGCGATCGTCCCCGTATGGCGAGATCCAGCCGAAACTCTCCATCGATTGCTGGTCGCCATTTTGAAAGGCTTGTTTTTCCAGCGCCGCTTGTAGCGTTTCGGCGGCGGTGTTCCAGGAGGGAACAAGGCACGAAATTTTCAGATTTTTGAACCACATGGTGTGTCGGGAGGTTGACCTGGAGGCATGGGGCGCGGGAGCGTCGCGCGCCGAGCTCGGACGGCTGCGCAGGCGCCTTGCACGGAGCGCTTCCAAGAAAATGGGGAAATAAAAAAAGCCCGGCGTGCCACAGCACGGGGCCGTTCGCGAAGCACGCCCATTGTGCACGAAAAAAAAATGATGTGCACGGTGCGAGTGGCCGCCGTGCCCGGCGTGCGACGCAAGGGTGACCGGTTGCTGCGGGACGATATTGATACACCAGCCGTTGTGCACGGTCGACATTTCTGGCAGGATGCCCCAGTTGCCCTGCGCGTCGACTACTGTTTATTCATACAGTATAATTCAATGTCATAATTTGCCCTGCATCCGTTTGCCCTGCATTCGCGCGGTATTCGTTCTGTATTCGCTCTATATTCTCTCTACATTCGCTCCGTACGAGCGCGCGCCATTGCCTTCTCGCTTTCAGGGTACGGTGATGGCCGCTACACCTTTTTCAACAAGGACTGCACATGGACGACAAAACCGGCAAGACGGTCGCCGAGCGCGGCAAGGCGCTTGCCGCCGCCTTATCCCAGATCGAGAAGCAGTTTGGCAAAGGCTCGGTCATGCGCTATGGCGATAATCAGGTCGAGCACGACATCCAGGTCGTCTCCACCGGGTCGCTGGGGCTGGATATCGCCTTGGGTGTCGGTGGGCTACCGCGCGGTCGTGTGGTGGAAATCTACGGGCCGGAGTCCTCGGGCAAAACAACCCTGGCGCTGCAGGTCATCGCCGAAATGCAGAAACTTGGCGGCACCTGCGCCATCGTCGATGCCGAACACGCGCTCGATGTCCAGTACGCGGCCAAACTCGGCGTCAACCTGGCCGATCTGCTCATCTCCCAGCCCGACACGGGCGAGCAGGGCCTGGAGATCACCGATGCGCTGGTGCGCTCCGGCTCGGTCGACCTCATCGTCATCGATTCGGTCGCGGCGCTGGTGCCGAAGGCGGAAATCGAAGGCGACATGGGCGATTCGCTGCCCGGCCTCCAGGCCAGGCTAATGAGCCAGGCACTGCGCAAATTGACCGCCAACATCAAGCGGGCCAATTGCCTGGTGATTTTCATCAACCAGATCCGCATGAAAATCGGCGTCATGTTCGGCAACCCCGAAACGACCACCGGTGGCAACGCGCTCAAATTTTATGCGTCGGTGCGGCTGGACATCCGCCGCATCGGCTCCATCAAGCGCGGCGACGAAGTCGTGGGCAACGAAACGCGCGTCAAGGTCGTCAAGAACAAGATTGCGCCCCCATTCAAACAGACCGAGTTCGACATTCTGTACGGCAGCGGAATCTCGCGGGAAGGCGAGATCATAGACCTTGGCGTTCAAGCCGACATCGTCGACAAGGCGGGCGCCTGGTTCAGCTACGACGGAACGCGCATCGGCCAGGGCAAGGACAACGTTCGCGAATACCTCCGCGAGCATCCCGACATGGCGGTCGAAATTGAAAACAAGGTGCGCGCGCATTTCAACGTCGTCGCGCGCGCGACGGCCGAACCGGCCAGTCCGCTCGCGGTCGAGGACGGCGGTGACTGACCCGCGCGCGCGCCGGGTTGGCGCGCCGTCCGCCCTGGCACCCGGCGTTGGCGGCGAGGACAGCCGCGCCCTGAAGGTACGCGCGGTGGGCTACTTGTCAAGGCGCGAGTACTCGCGCGTGGAGCTGCGCGGCAAGCTGCAACCCCATGCCGGAAACGCCGACGACCTCGAGCGCGTACTCGACGCGCTCGAACGGGAGCGCTGGCTGTCCGACGAGCGCTTTGCGCGCGCATTGGTTCATCGCAAAGCGACGCGCCAGGGCGCAGCGCGTATCGTCTCCGATCTGCGCCGTCACGGTTTGCCCGAAGAACGCCTCGACGCGGTCAAGGCCGAGCTGATGGCGAGCGAATTCGACCGCGCGCGCGCAGTCTGGGGCAAGAAGTTCGGCAATCGGCCGCAAGACGCGCGCGAGTATGGCAGGCAATATCGCTTCCTGGCCGCGCGGGGGTTTTCCGCCGATAGCGTGCGCCGTGTGCTGGGCGA
>SCQX01000240.1 GCA_004298545.1 Candidimonas sp.
CGCGGTCGAACGCGACCGCTGAAAGAGGGCATCGGGGTGTAGCTCAGCCTGGTAGAGTACTGCGTTCGGGACGCAGGAGTCGCATGTTCGAATCATGTCACCCCGACCATCATCCCTCTGAAAAATTCCTTTCTGTTGATCTCCCGGACGATTCGGGTCGTCTGCCCGCTGGCCCAGCGGGCATTCGGACTACCCCTCGGCCAATCGGGCAATACCATCGCGAATCCCCCCAAACGCGGAAGTACGGCGTTAAGATGTCGATGACTCCGACGCGCAGATCGGGGCCTCTTCGCCATGGCGGCCGGCGCGTTGACGCTGGTATCGATCGCTTCGACACAAGTGTCACTTCGGTGCGGTGCGGCCGTGGTGCCGACGATGCGCGCTGCGGATTGCAGCGTGGTCGGGAAGAAGAGATCGCAAGAGAATCAGGAGGGAGACATGGGTTTCGAACATTTACTGGAGAAGGCGCGCGAAGGGGCGGCTCACGGCATCGTTCGCATGACATTGCCCGACAAGCTCGCGGTCGCGCTCCTTCTCAATCGCCACGATTGGCTCACGAAGCTCGATTTCACGATGGTACAGGCGCTTGAGCGCCTCGGCGACAAGACGATGGCGCTGTTGCCGGACGTCGTCCACGCTCTGGACTGTGAGCGTGAAGCCCAAGCGGCGAACGTCAACAAGGTCACCGCCACCGACAAAAGTGGCGCGTCGGCCAAGTAGCGTCGTCGTGGCCTCAATTTTCGTTTGATGCGCGTCAACTTTGGTTGGATACCGGCGGGTCGCGCTGACTGGCGTTCAATGCACGGGCAACAAAGCCGCTACGTGGGCCGAATGGACGAAACCTCAACGATTTCAAGGCCTTCTAGCACGCGCGTCGAAAGCGATGTGTCGTACGGGCAGCCATGCGGGCAAGTGTGTGGTTCATAAGCTCATGCCCCATGCGTCGTTCTTTCTTTAGGGCCGGCCACATAGAATTCGCGTATCGGCGATCGAAGCGACTGGAAGGCGCTTCACCCGACGCTTTCGTCCAACTGACTCGAGATCCGCATGAGCAATACGTCCGTACCCAAACACACTGTGGTGGTCATTGGCGCCGGCACCGGCGGCGTTGCCGTGGCCGCGCGCCTGCGCCGCCAGCGGCCGAACCTGGATGTCGCCATCATCGAGCCGTCCAGCCATCATTATTACCAGCCCGCGTGGACGCTGGTCGGCGGCGGGGCATACCGCGTGGAGGACACGCGCCGTGGCTTGCGCGACTGCCTGCCGCGCGGAGTGCGCCACGTCGCGGATCGCGCGGCGGTGTTGCTGCCCGACGACAACCAGATCGAGCTCGGTGATGGCAGCCGCCTTGCCTACGATTACCTGGTGGTTGCCGCCGGCATCCAGATCAACTGGGGCGCCATCGACGGCCTGGAGGACGCACTGGGCAAGAACGGTGTGACGAGCAATTACCGCTACGATCTGGCAACCTACACGTGGGAGCTCGTCCGTCGGTTTCGCGGCGGCACCGCAATTTTCACACAGCCCGCCGGCGCGGTGAAGTGTCCTGGCGCGCCGCAGAAGGCCTTATATCTGGCGGCCGATCATTTTCGCCGCCGCGGCGTGAAGGCTGACAGCCTGCAGTTCCGCACGGGCGGTGCCACGGTCTTCGGCGTTCCGTTCTATGCCAAGGCGTTGAACGGAGTCATGGCGTCCTATGGCACCGATGTGCGGTTCGGGCAACGCCTGACCCAGGTTCGCGGCAACAACAGAATTGCCGTCTTCGAATCCACGGTGAACGGCCAGGCGGTGCGCGACGAGGTCACCTACGATCTGCTGCATGTCGTGCCGCCGCAAAGTGCGCCCGACTTCATCAGCCAAAGCCCCCTGGCCGGCGCGAACGGCTGGCTCGACGTGGACGAGCATACCTTGCGCCACAAGCGCTATGCGAACGTGTTCGGTATCGGCGATTGCACGTCCACCCCCAATAGCAAGACGGCGGCAGCAATCAAGGCTCAGGCGCCGGTCGTGGCGGCCAATCTGTTGGGCGCGCTGGAGAGCCGCGGTGGGGTGGAAGCCTACGATGGCTATGCGGCCTGTCCGCTGACGACGTCGCGCGGCAAAGTCCTGTTGGCGGAATTCTCCTATGGGGGAGCGATCACGCCCAGTTTTCCGCTTGATCCGCGGGTGCCGCGCCGTTTCTATTGGTGGCTCAAGCGCTCTTTCCTGCCCTGGTTCTATTGGCACGTGATGCTCAAGGGTCGCGATTTGCCGATAACCTATAAAACGCGGCACTTTTCGGCGACCGAACCGTCGGTACAGCCGTGACGATCGAACGCTCCGGGCCTCTGAACCTCGGTTTGGCGGACCGCGACTTTCCAGGCGGCACCGTCAAAGCCAGAGTGCGATCTGTGGAAATACCGACATGACGGTGATCAGCAGCAGCGAAAGAGCAAGGAACGGAACGGTGGACCACATGAGCTGTTTGATGGGTATGTCCGGAGCGATGCCTTGGATGACAAACAGGTTCAGGCCAAGCGGCGGGTGGATGAGCCCCATCTCCATGATGATCGTCATGTTGATGCCAAACCAGATCAGATCGAAGCCGAGCGCTCGCAGCACCGGTAGCAGCAGGGGTGTGATCATGAGGACGGTTGCCGCGGGCGGCAAAAAGAACCCGACGACGATCAACAGCGCGTCAATCCAGAACAGAGCAGCCCACTTTGACAGGTCCAGCCCAACCAGCCAGGCGGTTGCGCTTTGACTGATATGGAGGGAGCTCATCACCGTGGTGAAAATGAATGACATCGCAAGTATCATCATGATCATCGATGATTCCCGCACGACGCCAAGCAGGATCTCCTTCAAGTCGTTCCATCGATAGCACCGGTAGATTGCCACCACCATGATCGTGGTGGCAACGGCGCCAACTCCGGCAAC
>SCQX01000241.1 GCA_004298545.1 Candidimonas sp.
CCGGGAATGCCGCGCCCCCGTGCCGCGCGCGGCACGGGAGATCAGCCCAGATTCTTCGCGGCGAAGCCCCAGTTCACCAGGCTCCAGAAGTGCTCGAGATATTTCGGACGCGCGTTGCGATAGTCGATGTAATACGCGTGTTCCCAGACATCACAGGTGAGCAGCGGCACATCGGAACCGGTGATGGGAGTTCCGGCGTTGCTGGTGTTCACGACATCGAGCGATCCATTGGGTTTCTTGACCAGCCAGGTCCAGCCAGATCCGAAATTACCCGCGGCCGACTTGCTGAATGCTTCCTTGAAAGCGGCCAGACTCGACCACTTGGCGGCGATGGCGGCCGCCAACGCGCCGGTGGGCTCGCCACCCCCATTGGGAGACAGGCTGTTCCAATAGAACGTGTGGTTCCAAACCTGTGCCGCGTTGTTGAACAGGCCGCCGGACGCCTTCTTGATGATCTGTTCGAGAGACGCGGACTCGAATTCCGTGCCGGGGACCATCTTGTTCAAATTGTTCACGTACGACTGATGATGCTTGCCATAGTGGAACTCCAGGGTTTCTTTCGAGATATGGGGCGCCAGAGCGCCCATATCGTATGGAAGAGGAGGAAGCGTGAATGCCATTTTGTATTCCTTCAAAAAAGACCTGCGAAGCACGCCTATTGGTTAAGCCGCCTATTGGTCAAGCCATCAGACACCAGGCAAAACACAAGCCACCAGACAAGCGCAAGAAAACGAGTCGACCGGCCGAGCCGACCGCCGGGCCAGGCAACGGCCCGCGCGCCCGGCGTTGCAACGGCGCGCCACCGATCAGCCGCGCGCACCCGAAGAGGGCCCCTGCGTGGACACAACCGACACCGCGGCGCGGCCCTGTCCGAACTGGATGTCCAACCGTTCGTCGATGCTCAAGTCTAGCGCATTTTTGACGAGGCTCCCGTGCCGGTCCCGAACCAGGGCGTAGCCGCGCCGCAAGACGCGCTGCGGATCGAGCGCCCGCAGCGTTTGCAGACAGCTCGCCAACGCGTCGCGGCGGCGCGAGGCGAGGGTGGCGCCGGCGCTCGACAAGCGGGCCAGGCAACGGGCCAGATCACGGCGCCCCCGTTGCATGTCGGGCCCACAGCGCGGCAAGCGCGACCGCACCCCGTCGAGGCGGGCGCCGTCACGCTCCAGCGACAACGCCACTGCACGGTTCAGGCGCGCCGCCGCACCCCGCAACTTTTCGCGCTGGCGCGCCAGGCGCTGCGCCGGCGACACCAGGCCCGCGACCGCGCGATCCAGGCGCAGCGCGGCCACATCAAGGCGCCGCCGCAGCTGCCGCATGAGCGCGTCCGACGCGCGCCGCACGAGCGCCAGACTCGCATCCCGCGACTGGCACGAAAGCTCGGCCGCGGCGGTGGGGGTCGGCGCACGAAGATCGGCCACGAAATCGGCGATGGTGAAATCAGTCTCATGCCCTACCCCGCTGATGACCGGTATCGGGCAGGCGGCGATGGCACGCGCCAGCGCCTCGTCATTGAAGCTCCACAGGTCTTCCAGGCTGCCGCCGCCGCGCACCACGAGCAGCACATCGACCTCGCCGCGCGCCACGGCGGTGCCCACCGCCTGAATCAACTTCGCGGCGGCGTCGGCTCCCTGCACCGGCGCCGGATAAACGATGACGGGAACGTGCGGGGCGCGGCGCGCCAGCACCGACAGGACGTCCCGCAGCGCGGCCGCCGCCAGCGACGTCACCACCCCGATGGCTGACGGCATGACGGGAATGGCGCGTTTGCGCGGCGCATCGAACAACCCCTCGGCGGCCAAACGGTCTTTCAACAGCAGGAAGGCTTCATGAAGATCGCCGCGCCCCGCACGGCGCAGCATGTCGACCTGAATCTGATAATCGCCGCGCGCCTCGTACAAGGTGACCGTCCCGCGAAACTCGAACTGCTCGCCCGCCTTGGGGATGAACCCCACGCTGGCGGCACGCCCGCGGAACATGACCGCGCGCACGGCGGCATGCTCGTCCTTGACGGTAAAGTACCAGTGGCCGGATGCGGCGCGGGTAAAGTTGGAGATCTCCCCCTTGACCCAAACCAGCGGAAAGTTCCCCTCGAGCAACCGCCCGACCCGACGGTTCAGCTCGGCCACCGTCAACACCGCCTCGACGCCGCCCCCCACCTCGCCAATCCCAAGCTCGGGAACCACTTTTTGTGATGTTCTATCCACAGAAAGGCTCTCCTTGTCAAATCACTGTAATATCAACTCGGTTCATCTCGAAAGTACCTGACAACTTTAATTTACTATTCCAATATATTGATTGATAACATTAAATTTCGATATTGCCACATGAGCTCAAATCGTCCATGGAACCGCCAGCCCCGTTGAATCAAGCGCCGGACTCAGTTTACCCACAGAATTATCCACAGAATTTGTGGATACCGGCTTCAAGCCCCCACGCCATGCCGTTCTTGTCAAAGAAATGGCGCCGTGCTTTGATCTTCCGGGTGGCCGGCACGGCACAACGAGGCGACACACGGGTCGGCGTCGAATCGTAACCCACCGCCCCCTTCACGCAGACTGGGCATAATGTATCGACCTGCCGTGCCGTCGGGCGCGAAGGCACGCGACACACGCGCGCATCAACCCTTAAAATAGCGGGGCCGATTCGCGGCCGGTTTACGTTTCTTGGGCGGGAGGTGAAGTTGCTGGAAATTCTACGCGCGGCGGGCTGGCCGATATGGCTGCTGGTCGCCACGTCGGTACTCGGGCTGGCCATCATCGTCGAGCGCTTCCTTTCGCTGCGGGACGGTCTCGTGCTGCCCGCGCGCCTGCCGGCGCAGGTCGCCGAGCTGGCAAGGAAGCGCGGCGATACGCCCGAGACACTCAATCAATTGGCCAGCGGTTCGCCGCTGGGGCGCGTGTTGGCCGAAGTGCTGGTCAATCGCGAAGAAAACAGCACACTGCGGACGCAGGCCGTCGAAGAAGTCGGGCGAGAAATCGCCGACCGGCTCAACCGCTACCTCCCGGCGCTGGCCACGATCGCCGTCGTGGCACCACTGATGGGTCTGCTGGGCACGGTGGTTGGCATGATCGAAATATTCGGCGCGTATTCGCCAAGCGGCGGCGATCCCGCGCAACTGGCGCACGGTATTTCGGTCGCGCTGTACAACACCGGGTTCGGCATCCTCATTGCCATTCCCGCGCTGATCTTTCATCGTTACTTCCGTTCGCGGGTCGATCGGTTCCTGCACCGCATGGAACACGAGGCCAGCGTGCTCAGCCGCGCCGTCAGCCGCCTTCAGCAATGAACTTTCGCCACTTCCACCGTGACGACGAGCCCGAGATCAATCTGGTGCCGCTGATCGACGTGCTGCTGGTCATTCTGATATTCCTGGCCGCCACGACGTCATTCACCCGCTTCAGCCAGATCAGAGTCCAGCTGCCGCGGGCAAGCGCCACCGCACCGCCGCTGCAGGCCATGAACCTCGTCATCGGCCAGACGGGCATCTATTCACTCGACGGCGAATATATCCAGGGCGACAACGTCGACGACATCGCCCGCGCGCTGCGCGCCCAATCCACCCAGCGCCGCCAGGACACACTCGTCATAGCGGCGGACGCCCAGGCAACGCACGAGGCCGTCGTGCGAGCCATGCTGGCGGCACAACGGGTCGGCATCACGCGCGTGGAATTCGCCACGCAGAGCACGCCTTGAGCTGTTCCATTCAACTGGCGTGCCTGGCGCATCGAATCTGGCGCCACAAGGGACCAATCAGCACTCTGCTGCTGCCACTGTCGTGGCTCACCCGGTTGATCGTGGCCTGCAAACGACGGCGCTTCGCGAAGCCGTCCGCGCAAACGCGCGGGCGCGCTCCAATCATCGTCGTCGGCAACATTTACGTGGGGGGCACGGGTAAGACGCCGGTGACGATCGCGCTGGTTCAGGGCCTGCGCGCGCTTGGCTGGACGCCGGGCATCGTTAGCCGCGGCTACGGCGTAAAAAAGGCCCAGGCCGCGCGCACCGGCATCGGGCAGCTCGATCCCGCCCAGTTCGGCGACGAGCCGGCGCTCATCGCCCGCTGCACTGGCGCCCCGGTTGCCGTGCATCCCCGGCGAGGGTTGGCGCTGCGCGCCCTGGAAGCAGCTTACCCGGAAGTCGACGTGATCATCGCCGACGATGGCTTGCAGCACCTGGCGCTCGCCCGCGACATCGAAGTGGCCGTCCAGGACTCACGCGGCATCGGCAACGGCCGCCTGCTGCCCGCCGGGCCCTTGCGCGAGCCCGCCGGCCGGCTGCGGCACGTCGACTATCTCATCGTCAACCTCGAAGCGGGTCAACGACCGCCGAAGGCGCCGGGAACGGTTCCCGTCGTGTGCATGCGGCTTCTCCCCGAGCGCATGGAACACCTTGCCACGCATCGTATCCAGACGTGGAACGCCTGGTTCGCCGACCATGGCAAAGACCCCGTTTCCGCCGTCGCCGGCATTGGCCGGCCGCGGCGATTCTTCCGCATGCTAGCGGCCAGCGGCCTGACCCTGGCCGATGCGGTGGCGCTGCCCGACCACGCGACGTTTCGGGATTCGCCCTTCGACGCGCTCGGCCAGCGGCCCATCCTCATCACCGCTAAGGACGCCATCAAGTGCGCCGCTCATGCGCGCGACGGGCGCCTGTGGGTTGTCCATGCGACACCGCATTTCTCCGACGAGCACTGGATAGGCCACATCGCGCGCCGGCTACGCGCCGCGCCGGGGCCGGCCTGACGCGGCGGGCATTACACTTCGAGTTATCTTCCCTCACCTTAGTGGAGCCGCCCATGGAGTCCCGCCTGCTCGAAATTCTGGTCTGCCCGCTGTGCAAGGGCCCGTTGCGGCTGGACCAGGAACGCCAGGAACTGGTCTGCGCCGCCGACAAACTGGCCTTCCCCATACGCGACGGCATTCCGGTCATGATCGAACCGGAAGCGCGCGACCTGCGCCCGGCCGCCACCGGTGAGGCACCGGCCGCCGACGAGCCATCGTGACGCCTTTCATCGTCGCCATACCGGCGCGCGCGGCCTCGAGGCGGCTGCCGGGCAAGCCGCTGCTCGACATCGCCGGCAAGCCCATGGTGGTGCGTACCGCCGAGCGCGCAAGCGCCTCGCTCGCGGCGCGCGTAATCGTCGCCACCGACGACGCGAACATACAGGCCATCGTTCAACGTCACGGGTTCGACGCCCTGCTCACCCGCAACGATCACCCCACCGGCACCGACCGGCTGGCCGAAGTCGTCGACAGACTGCAACTGCCCGATGAGGCCATCGTCGTCAACGTGCAAGGCGACGAACCCCTGATCGATCCCGCCCAAATCAACGCGGTTGCCAAGCTGCTCGACGAAACGCCCGACGCCGCCATTGCCACCTGTGCCGCCGCCATCGGCGGCGCCGACGCATTGTTCAGCCCCAACGTCGTCAAAGTCGTGCGCGACCGACGCGGCTACGCCCTCTACTTCTCACGCGCACCGATACCGTGGGCGCGCGACGCGCTGTCAGACGGCGCGCGCCGTCTGGCCAGTGGGCTGCCCGCGCTGCATCACATCGGCCTGTACGCGTACCGTGCCCACTTCCTCAGGCAATTCCCCTCATTGCCCCAAGGTCCTCTAGAATCATTCGAATCGCTCGAACAACTGCGCGCTCTGGAAAACGGCTATGCAATAATGGTCGGTCTTGCGGCTTCGCATCCGGCCGCGGGCGTGGACACGGAAGCCGACTTGGCGCGCGTGCGGCAGGTTTTCGCGGCATTGCCGCGATGTGGAAAATAGCCTCGCGGCCATCCATCGAGGCACTGTGACGTGGCGCATCACCGCGCGGTCAGTGAAGCAAAAAAACAACATCGCAGGAGGAATAGTTCATGCGACTCATTCTGCTCGGTCCACCGGGCGCGGGCAAAGGTACCCAGGCCGCGTTCATCGCCAGTCATTTCCGCATTCCCAAGATCGCCACGGGCGATATGCTGCGCGCTGCGGTGAAAGCGCAAACCCCGCTGGGAATGGAAGCCAGGAAGATCATGGAGACGGGCGGGCTGGTATCCGACGACATCATCATCAGCCTGGTGCGCGACCGCCTGCGCCAGCCCGACTGCGCACACGGCTACCTGTTCGACGGCTTTCCACGCACCATTCCCCAGGCCGATGCCCTCAAGAAGACACGCATCGCGATCGATTTCGTGCTGGAACTCGACGTCCCGGAGGAAAACATCATCGAGCGGGTGAGTGGGCGGCGTACACATCCCGCCAGCGGCCGCACCTATCACATTACTTTCAACCCGCCCAAGACACCCGGTTTGGACGACGTCACCGGTGAACCGCTGGTGCAGCGCGATGACGACCGCGAGGAAACCGTGAAGCGCCGCCTGGCCGTCTATCGCCAGCAAACGCGGCCGCTGGTGGACTACTATGCGAACTGGGCCGCGAGCGGCGCGGCCAATGCGCCCATTTACCGCAAGCTGTCGGGCCTTGGCACGGTCGACGAAATCAAAGAGCGTATTTTCCAAGCGCTCGCCGTCACGGCGTGATTTCCGCTATGCGCGGCCACAGTCCCGCGTACCATCCCGTTGATTCGAATGTCGACCCTCGGCGTCCGTGTCCACCAGGCCACGTTGCAAAGCCGCGCGGTGGCATGGACCACTGCCGCGCTTGCCCTGCCCGGCGTGGCGGTTCGGGCCTTGCCCGGCTGCTCACGCGCTCCATTCCAATGCATCCGTCCATCAAGCAGTAGACCAGGCACGACCCGATCCGCGCCACACCAATGTCCATGAGCCTGCTCCGCTCCACGGCCACGATCAGCGGTTTCACCTTCCTGTCGCGCATCACCGGTCTGCTGCGCGACATCCTGATCGCCAGTACCTTCGGAGCGAGCCCCCTTACCGACGCCTTCTGGGTGGCATTCCGCATTCCCAACCTTCTGCGGCGCCTGTTCGCGGAAGGCGCGTTCTCACAGGCATTCGTCCCCATCCTCGGCCAGGCCCGTCTCGAAAATTCGCACGCCGCCGTGCGCACGCTGCTCGACCGTGTGGCGCTCCTGCTGACGGTCATTCTCATGCTCATCACGGCAATCGGCATCGTCGCGGCGCCGTGGGTCGTGACGCTGATGGCGAGCGGCATGCGGGCCGCCACACGGCACACGGAATTCCAGGCGGCGGTGTGGATGACCCGGCTGATGTTCCCCTACATCGTGTTCATGTCGCTCATCGCCTTCGCATCGGGCATTCTGAACACCTGGAGCCGGTTCGCCGTGCCAGCCTTCACACCCATGCTGCTCAACCTGGCCATGATAGGCGCCTGCTTGTTCCTGACGCGGTATTTCGACGTCCCCATTTACGCACTGGCGGTCGGTGTCATGGCCGGCGGAGCGGCACAGCTGATCGTCCAGTGGACCGCCATCTCACGCCTCGGACTGGCGCCACGCTACTCGCCGCGCATTCGACAGGCCTGGCGCGACGCCACGGTGAAGCGGATCATGCATCAAATGGTACCCGCCATCCTGGGCGTATCGGTTGCGCAGATTTCCCTCTTGATCAATACGAACATCGCCACCTGGCTGACGCCCGGCAGCGTCACCTGGCTGTCCTTCGCCGATCGGCTGATGGAATTCCCGACGGCGCTGTTGGGGGTCGCGCTGGGTACCGTATTGCTGCCGGTGCTCTCGGCCGCGCATGCGCGCCACGACGACGCGGCATACAGTACCCTGCTGGACTGGGGCTTGCGGCTGATGCTGCTGCTTGGCCTGCCGGCGGCGCTGGGGCTGGCTCTGCTGTCCAATGGCCTGGTGGCCACGCTGTTCAATTACGGCGCCTTCAGCGCGCACGATGTCCTCGAGACGCGGCTCGCCGTCATGGCCTATTCGGTGGGAGTGGTCGGGCTGCTGTCCGTAAAAATACTTGCCCCTGGCTTCTACGCCAAACAGGACATTCGAACGCCGGTCAAGATCGCCATCGGCGTGCTGGTACTGACGCAAATCTTCAACGTGGCATTCGTTCCGCAGTTCGCGCACGCGGGGCTGGCGCTGTCGATCGGGCTAGGGGCCAGCGTCAACGCCTTGTGTCTGCTGATGATGCTGCGCCGCCGCGGGATCTACATTCCCGGCCCCGGCTGGCGCCGATTCCGGCTGCGCATCCTGCCCGCGCTGGCGGCGCTGAGTGCCGTTCTGATTCTGGCCGACCGCCATATTCACTGGGTGCGGCTTGGCGCGACCCACCATGGGGGGCTACGCGCGCTGTGGTTGCTGGGTGTGCTGGCAGCCAGCGTGGTGGTCTACTTCGCCGTCCTGTATGCGTCGGGGTTTCGGCCACGCGACTTTACTCGCCGTGGCGGCTAATATA
>SCQX01000242.1 GCA_004298545.1 Candidimonas sp.
CAGCATGAACAACGCCCCGAACCCCATGCCGTGCATGACGGTCAGTAAATCGTGCCAGGAAATTTCCATGACGATGCTCGTTCAGGAGACTGCATTTCTGGTCATCGAGTCGAACGTTTGCCGTGTCGTTTCGCGACCACGCGGCGCGCCCGCTCTCCCGGCGAATCAACCGGGGCGATACCTTTCGCCCGGGTTATAAGCCTATTCACGACATGGTCATTTTCCGCTGGCTTGGTCTGGTCCGTATTGATATTTGTCAATGTCCGGGTCGATTTCGGCGGTTTGGCGGTGCCAGAGCCTTCCCAGGATGCTGTCGACGGAATACCGCCCCGGTCCCCGGGCAACGACTGCCAGCAGCATCATCGCCCATACCTTATGGTCGGGAAAATCTCCCCAGTTCGCCAATCCGCTCCAGAAGCCGTGTGGCCAGAGATCGGGGTACGAAATGACGGCGAGCAAGTTGTAGATGAATAGGAACATCGCTGTGACCCGGCCCGCGATACCAAGCCCCAGCAGCCACGGGGTGACCAGTTCCACCCAGGTTCCAAGTGCCGCCGCGATTGCCGGTGCGAGGATGGGAACGTGGTAGAGGTTCTCGAACAATGCCTTCGTGCCCTCGGGGTCGGCGATCTTCACCATTCCCGCGTGCCAGAACGCGATCGCGACCCAGAGACGCATGAGCAGCAGCGCGAGCGGGGCGATCCATTGGTCGAGCCATTGCGCGCTGCACGCGTAGCGACGGTTCAAGCGGGCGAGGGATGCGATGGGTGTCATGACCATGGCCCGCCTTCCGTTTCGCGGCAGGGCGATGTGCGCGTGATGAGGTGGTGCCCGATGAGGTCACTCATGCAACGGGCCGGATCGAACCCGCCATCGAGCGCGGCGGCGCCCGCGCCCGCTTCATCGAGGGTCCCGCCCGCCTCCAGTGCCGAGACGTACGCGTACGTCCCCGCGTCGACGGCGGTCATGACGACTTCGCCACCCTCTCGCCAGATCATGACGGCCTCGCCGTCGCCGTCCAGGGCGAGATCCCCGCGAGGGTCCAGGGCAAAGCGCCAGATCGTGAGTACGCGATGGCGGCTGCGCAGCAAGTGAACGCAGGCGCTCAGGCCGGCGTGCAGCGGTCCTTTCGCGCCATCCAGGCAAGCCACGAATTCGTCGAATGAGATGGCCTGTGAATCGGCTGAAAGAATGGTTTCCTGGCGCAGCCACTCCAGTCGCGCCACATCGGCCAGGTAGGGGAGGGTGCGGCTTGCCGGAATCGTCTCCAGGTAGTTGGCGAAACACGCGCCGAACGCTTGCAGATTCCCTGAGCGTGAGGGGTAGCGGCCACGGTATCGCCGCGCGGCTTGATCGAACCAATCACGGCCGGCGAGCGCCAGCACCGCCGGGTAGCTTGTGCGTAGCGCCGCCGTCTGGATTTCATTGCAACTGCGGCGGTAGATGCGCAGGCGCGCGGCGGGGGTGAGGCCGTTGCCCGCGATGGACTGCAACGGACCCGCCAGGGCGTCGTCATACAGCGCCGCCACGAACGCGGCCTGCAATTCACGCAGCGGTGGCGTCGCACGCATCGAGTATCTCCTGCGCATGCGCGGCCTCCTCCATCAACACCTCGAGCTCGGGAATATCGGTATCCCACTCGATCAATGTCGGCACGCAACCGAACCGATGGATGGCCTCGGTGTACAAATCCCACACCGCGCTGGCAACGCGCCGGCTGTGCGAGTCGATCAGCACGGGAACCGGCAGACCCTCCTTGCGCGTGAAGCCCGCCAGGTGAATTTCACGAACGGCCTGGCGCGGCAGCGCGCGCAAGTAGTCGTATGGGTTGAAGCCGTGATTGACGCTGTTCACATAGATGTTGTTCACATCGCACAGCAGGCCGCAGCCGCTGCGCTTGACAGTCTCCGAGACGAACTCCCACTCGGCATAGTCACCGCCTTCGAAACTCAGATATGTCGAGACGTTCTCCACCAGAATTTCGCGCCCGAGGGCGTTCTGTA
>SCQX01000243.1 GCA_004298545.1 Candidimonas sp.
AGGGCAACGGTCGGCACCATGACCTCGCGGCTGGTCGGGCCGTCGAGCGTCACCGTGCCCCAGCGCCCGCTCACCCACTGTGGCGGGGGAGTGTGCCGTGTCGAAATCAAGTCGACATAGCGACCCGCATCCGCGGCGATGCCCGGGGCGACGGCGACGACCTCGACGGGAATGGGGTCACCGCCCGACGACAGCATGAAACGGCCACGCATTCCAACGCGTATCAGGTCCGCATCCGCGCCGTAATAGGCGGCGTGGATGCGCAGGCCGTCCGCGGGTTGTATCGTCAACAGATTCTGGCCGGCGGCAACCTGTTCGCCATTTGCCGCCGCGACGTCGGCGACAACGCCCGCGGCCGGCGCGCGCACGTCCTGTGATTGTCGGGCATCCTCCAATTGCGCGCCGGCCGTTTCCACCTGGGCGCGAGCGGTTGCGGCGCCTGCCTGCGCGCTGTCGACCGCCTGCCGGGTGGCCAGGTGGAGCGACAGCTGGTGGCGGGTTATCTCGAGCAGGCGGCTTGCCGCTTGCGCCTGCGCTTGTGCCTGGTGCAGCGCCTGTTCACGCGAAACCACGAGAGACCGCATCCGCGGTCCACCGATGTGGGCGATTACGTCGCCGGCCTTGACGGCGGCGCCCCGCGCCACCCGCAGATCGCGCAGCGTGCCCGGTGCAATCGCCCGCACCGGAACGTTGATGATCGGCTCGATCCGCCCGTAAGCGCGCAGCCGGGTGGTGATCACCCTGGCATGAACGCTGGCGAAGTCCCCCGCGTGGGAATCACCGGGCTGGGCGATTGCGTTGCCGCTGCACCATGCCGCGCCCATGGCGAGGAGCACGATCGAGAGTCGCCGCCGCGCGCGCGCGGCGGGTGTCAAACGGCCCATGTCCAGGCGAGGAAAGGGGAGAGGACCGCGCTGCCGTCCATTGCGCCCAGCGCGCAGGCGGCCAGCGCGATCCCCGCGAGGACCATTGCCGTCGTAATGCCACCATGCCGGTCGGGGGGCGGCATTCCCACCTCGTTCGACGGCGGCAACAAAAGCCGCGAGATCCGCGCCTCCAGCGATTGCGTCCCGGCGCCCACCAGGGGTGCGTCGGAGGTTGCTTCCCACCGGCTGGCGCCATTGCGTGCGACGGATGCGCCATGGCGGGCGACCGCGACGAGCGCCGATGCAAGATCAGTGCCAGCTACGCCTCGGCTGCGCGCCTCATCGTCACGCGCCCATTCCAGCGTTTCCAGCCACGCCGCGAAGCGTCTGCCAGCCGGGGGCCAGGGCCATTGCAGGTCGGTTGCGATCTGGGCCAGCCAGATGCGCAGCGGATCGTGGTGGCGCGCGTGCGCGAGTTCGTGCTCCCACGCCGCGCGCAGCAATCGCGTTTCAAGATTCCGCGCAAGGAACGGTGAAAAGATGATTCTGGGACGCAGGAGACCAACCGTGCAAACTGGCAGATCGGTGGGTTCGCGCAGCAGCACCCATATTGCCCTGAGCAGGGCGCGCAGCGCGACCAGCGCAAAAGGCATGCACGCCAGTGCGATCACCGTGCGGCCAAGGGGCAGGCGCACGGGATCCGGCGCCTGGAGTGCCCAACCGCAGAGCCAGGCGCCGATGACCAGGGTGGGAATCACAGGCAGCCACAACCGCAGCCACGCACGGGACTCGCCGGCGCGTGTCACGTTCTCGTGGCCTGGCCACGAACGCAGCGCGGCCAGCGGCTGAAGGGCGAGGCCACCGAACAGTATGAGCAGCAGCGTCAGCAGCGTTTCACGCTCCATGGTTCGATTCCTTCTTGGTGCGAATGGCGCGTTCCAGTTCATCAAGCAACCGAGGGTCGATGTCGCCGGCCGCCTCCACGAGCGCGGCCACCGCGGCGTGTGGCGCCGACCCCAGGAAACGGTTCATCAATTGTCGTGCGCGCGCGCGCTCCACGTCGCGCCGCTCCACCGCGGGGCGGTAGACGAATGTGTGCGCCACGCGCCGCCGCTCGATCAGGCCCTTGCCGCGCAAACGGTCGACGACTTTCGCGGTCGTCGTGTAGACGTTGCCGATGGGCGCGCCGAGCCGTTCGTGCAATTCGCGTACAGACGCTTCCCGGAGCTCCCAAAGCAGGCTGAGGGCGGCAAATTCCAGATCGTCGGCGGGGAGGCGGAAGTCAGGCATGACTCAAAGTTTACGACGAACGTCGTAATGACTCAATCGTTATTATTGATGAGGCGATGGGCGGTCCGTACTTCAAAATTGTGTATCGGTATACAAAGTCTTACTGAAGCGCCGCGTGCCGGTCACGACGTTACAGATCGACGACAACCGTTTCGGCAGGAAATGATCCATGTGGTTAGCATTCCGTGCAGCCGCCGCATGACTGTGACGGATCTCGACAGGAGCACCGTATGAAGAAGCGCGCAGCCCCCATTCTACTGATCGGTTTGTGTGCCTTTTTCCTGTCGGAGGCCGCGTCGGCGCGTGTCGACCTGGGCGTCTATCTGGGCATACCGGCACCCGTTTACGTGGCACCGCCTGTGGTCTATGAAGCACCGCCGCCACCACCTCCGATCGTGTACCGGGAACCCCCGGAAATCTATACGCCGGGCGCCATCATCGTTGGTGGCGAGTGGGGACGTGATCGCGACTGGCGGGAACACTACTGGAAGCGTGCGTGGCGCCATGACCACTGGAAGCACGACGACGAGGGTGACGACGACGATTGAGGCGTCGGACTGGAAACCGGCGGCTTCAGCGCGCCCAGTGAGGCTTCGCGGTCCGCGCGCCGGTGGGCGGGCCGTTCACGAGGCTCTTGGGAATTATGAAGTGCGTGCCCTTTACACCGTTGACAACCTGCGTGATGCGGCAATCGCACGCAACGCTCAGCAACGAGTAGGCTTCCCGGGGCGTGAGCCCCCAGCGTCGCCGCATTTCACGCACCGCCTCGACCGCGCTTGAACGCACCGATTCATACAGATTTTCGTGAAAGCCGTGCACCATGATCTGCGTATCGGTTTCGAGCACGGGCGTGGTCACACGCAGTTCCTTGTGAAGAACGAATTGCAACATGACGTCGAGATGGCTCTCGATGGCTGTGCCGCAGATCTCGCCGTCGCCTTCCGCGAGGTGTGTGTCGCCGGCCCAGAAGAGCGCGTTGGCTACCTGCACGGGGTAGAACATCCGTGTACCGGGAAGATAGCTGCGATTGTCGATGTTCCCACCGAATACGCCTGGTGGGTTCGTGCTCACGCGTCCCCGTCCAGCCGGCGCGACGCCCGCAATCCCCATATGGGGCCGCAAGGTGACGGCAACGTCGGGAAATGGGCGGCGCACGGCTCCTGTCGCGTCCAGAACCGTGCCGATGGCGATACGCGGTTCGCGCGGGCAACTGAATTGGGCGTACCCGCGGGCAATGCCATTCGCCCAATCCGCCTCGTATACCACGACGTGTTGCGTACTTTCCAAGGTGCGCAACCGCGTGCGGATAGTGGAAAGCGGCGTGGGCGCATACATCGGCCCCCAGCTTCCGGCGACGTTCACGCCGAATCGCAGGCGCGGACGGGCCTGCAGGAACCGCACTTCCAGCGTATCGCGCGGTTCGGCGCCCAGAATGGCGATGGGGCCGGTGACAATATGCGCGCCAGGGCCACGTTGTGGCGCGGTGATGGCGTCCCACACTTCGCGCACCCCCTCATCGAACATCAGATCGGGCGCGAGGCCCGCCTGGTGACAAATGCACTCGATCTTTACGATATCGCCGGACGCGATCTGCAGAACGGGCTCGAGCGAATTGTCAAAATAACCCCAGTGGCAGGTCGCCGGCGTGGCGGCAAGTTCGTAGTACATGTCGCGCGCCCATCCTTACGCTTTCCACCAGGGTTCCAATGGGCCCGGCGCCAGTTCGTCGGTGACGATTGCGTCGATCACCACCGTTTCGCCGTCCCGCACCCGCGCGACGGCGCGGTCGACCGCGCGGCGCAGGCTCTCCGGCGAATCCGCCTCCTCGGCCAGCATGCCGAATGCCCTGGGCACGTGCTGGAAGTGTTGTTCGGTGAAGCGGGAACCAATGTTGCGACCGAAACGCTGGTCCTGGCGCATGCGGATGTGGCCAAGCATCCCGTTGTTGATGATCACCACCAGAATGCCGAGACCCAGGCGCTTGGCGGTCTCCAGTTCGCCCATCGTCATGGCGAAGCCACCGTCGCCCACCAGCGCGCAGACCAGCGTGTCGGGATGCGCGAATTTCGCGCCGATCGCGCCGGGGATGCCGAATCCCATCGTGCCGGAGGTCGGGTAGTGGAATTGGCCGGCGCCCGTTACCGGAAAGTACTGTTCCGCCCAGTGCAGGTAATTGCCGGAATCGAGAACCAGCCGGCTGTCACGGGGTAGCGCCCGACGCAGTTCCCGCACCACTTCGCGCCCGCCGATGGCCGGAGGGGGGGTCGCTTGCGCATCGAGATGCTTGCGGTAGCCGGCCTGCTCGGCTTGCAGCCGCGCCAGCCAGGTGCGCCGCGCGGCGGCCAGTGGTACGGACGATGCCGCCACCGCCTCGCGCAGTTGTGGCAGCACGTCGGCGATGTCGGCCACGACACCGAACGCCACCGCGAATACGCGTGCGATGACCGCGGGGTCGAGATCCACATGAATGAGACGGGCGCCCTGCGCGAAATGCATGTGGTAGTGCTCGGTCATCTGCTCCGAGAACCGGCAGCCCAGGACCAGCGCCACATCGGCCTGTGCGATCGCGGTTCTGGCGGCGGGCGAGCCGCCGATGCCGGCGATGCCCAACAGGTTGGGATGCGCATCGGTCACTGGTTTGCGCAACCACGACGCGACGATGGGGGTTTGCAGCGTTTCCGCGAGCGCCAGCAGACTGCCTTCGCACCGGGCGGGCAGCCCGCCACCCGCGATGATGAGTGGGCGCTCCGCACCGCGCAGGGCGGCCACGATGGGCTCCAGCTGTTCGTCACAAATGCGCGTTGCCGCCCTTGGCGTCGACGGCGCCGCGGGTTCTTCGATTTCGCAGCTCATGAAGTTGCACGGCAGGGCAACGTGGACCGGCCCGGGCCGGCCCGCGAGCGTGCGACGATACGCCTCGTTGAGCATGCTCATGACACGCTTGGGATTATTGGCCTGCACCGACCATTTGGTGATGGGTTCGAAGAGCTTCGCAAGATCGACCTCCTCGAACGCTTCGAGCCGATCATGCTCATTGCTGGCCTGTTGCGTAATAACCAGCATGGGCAGCGATTCTATGAATGCGCCGGCCACTCCGATTGCCAGATTGGTCGAGCCTGGCGCCTTCGATGCCATCACGACGGCGGGCTGGCGCGCATGAAACGCATACGAATATGCCATGAATGCCGCACCTTCCTCGTGGCGCGTCAGCACGAAGGGCACGGGACTGCCCGGGAGCTTGGCCAGGCTTTCCGCAATGTCGAGAATTCCAGCGGCCGGGATGCCCGCCACGAATGGCGTGCGGATCTCGGCGCACCACCGGGCGATCGCGTCACATAGTTTCATTTTCAAACCTGTTTGGGAGGTACTTTGATGCTCGCGATACATATTCCGGCGAGTACGGGCAGGACGACCATGATGATCAGCGACGCGCTGCCCCAGCCCATGCCGGTGACGAGCGCGCCGAAAATCGCGCCCGAGAAACCGGCGCCGATATAGTGCGCGCTGGACGCCACGCCCGAGCCCTTGCCCACGTGTTGAGCCGGCACGACCCTTTGCGTCAGCGCATACAGATTGACGAACAGGAACCCGCTGGTGAAGCTGCCGAATATCAGACTCAGGATCACCTGTTCCCACAGTTCGGTGGCAACGTTGAACATGAGTACACCCGCGACGATCGAGCAGGCCAGCGCGATGAAGATGATGATGCGCTCGCCATATTTGTCGGCGAGGTATCCCGAGATGAGCCCCGTGAAGCCGCCTATGCCGTACATGCTGGTTGCCACGGCCGCGTCGGTGGGCGAAAAGCCAAGGTGCGCCTTGAGGAAGGTAGGGTAGAGGCCAAGGTAGCTGTAATTCACGGTGCCCGAGAGCAGGTTGGCGATGCCAACGAGCGCCAATGCGATCGTGATGCTGCGGGTCGTGAAATACGGATTGGTGGCCGCCGCCGCGTTTTTCACCTTGTCGGCGATGACCTGAAGACGCGCCTCCTCCTTGCCATATTCGCTGAAATCCTGAGGCAGGAAGAACAGGATGAGCAGTGCGTAGATAATGCCGATGATCCCAAAGACGTACAGTGGGAGATGCCAGCTCATGGAGCCGTGCAGAAATATTTCAATACCGATGATGGGGCCCAAGAAATTCCCCACGCCGTAAGCACAGTTCATGCCGCCGAGCGACAGGTTGCGGTGCCTAGCGAAGATGACGCCCGCCATGGTCCACAAGGCGGTCTGCTGCATCGCTTCGCCGATACCGGTGATGAGCCGGTAAAGGGTGATGTCGAAAAATCCGGACGACAACGCCATGAGGATCGTGAAGATCGAGTAGATCAACATGCCCACGACCAGTACGTTCTTCCGTTTGTAGCGGTCGAGCAGGTAGCCGGCGACGAAGCCGGTCAGCCCGAAGCCGATCGCAAACACCGTGGTCACGAATCCGGCTTCGGACAGGGACAGGTGCAAGTCGCGTTTCACATAAGTGGTCAGCTGCGCGAAGACACTGCGGTCCATTGCGTTGACTACGTACGAGATCGCGATAAACAAATACAGCAGAAATCCAGCGACAGTGTTGTATCTGGATGAATTCCCCATGGTTGGGTTGGCTGCGTTCATAGGTCTCTCCCTATTGGCGCTGGGCCGTCGGTGCGCGCCGCGGCAATTTTCATGCCGCGAGCGTCGACATTACGCGGCCTGCGTGTGGTACCACTCCAGAATCTCGGCTCCCGTCATGGGCACCACCCCATCGTGGCCGAGGATATAGTCGTAAAGCAGTTCCAGATACTTGATGCGATGCGGCACGCCCGTGAGGAACGGGTGAATCGAAATGGCCATGACGCGCGCCGATTCGGCGCTCTCCAGGTACAGGCGGTCGAACTGGTCGCGCCCGCGCCGTAAGATTTCATCCGAGGGCTGCATCTGCACCGCGCTCATCACGACATCATTGATCTCGACCGGATAGGGTAGTGTCACCATTCGCCCTGTGCGAGTGCGGATGGGTACGGGTTGATCGTCGAGCGCCCAGTTGCAGACGTATTCGATGCCCGCCTCGGCCAGGTAGTCCAGGGTGTCGTCGGTCTCCGTCAACCCAGGGCTTTCCCAGCCGCGTGGCGGCTTGCCGGTGCAGTCGCGAATGGCGGTAATCGTGTCGGCGATGGCCTGCCTCTCGTCGTCCACCGTGTGCATGGGGGTCTGCACGTAGCCGTGGCCGATGAAGTCCCAACCCGCGTCGCGCGCGGCGGCACATGCCTCGGGGTAGAGCGCGCAGGCGCTGCCGTTGATGGCCAGCGATGCGCGCATCTTGCGTTCGTCCAGTGTCTTGAGGTAGCGCCAGAACCCTACCCGCATGCCGTACTCGTGCCAAGCCCAGTTGGGCACGTCTGGCAGCATGGATTGCCCCATCGGCGGTGGAAGCAATACGCGCGGCATGGATTTTTGCGGGCGCCAATTCTCCACGTTGACGATGGTCCAGAGGATAATTTTTCCATCACCGGGCAAGCGCAGTTTCTTGCGCTTGTGAATGGGTGTGTATGGTACGCGGGCGCGTACGCTGTCACCGGGTTTGGCCATGTTTCATCTCTTTATGCGTCGAAAAAATAGTGCTCATCGCGACCGACCGCGATCATCGGCCTAAAAACCTTTTGTCCCTTCGGCCAGGAGGCGCAGGGCGGTGCCACAGCAGATCGCGTGGCGTTCCCACTCTGTCAGCTGGGGAACGCGGGTCAGAATGTCCACCGGGTCGTCCTCGCTCATGTCGAAGGGCGCGTCGGTGCCCAGACAGATGTGGTCGGCGCCCACCAGGTCCGTCAGGTAGCGCAGCGCTTGCGGCTCGAATACCAGGCTGTCGAAGTAGAAGCGGTGCAATAGTCGCCGCGGCGACGTATCGCAATCGCGATGCGTCTCGCCCCGCACCGCGTGGCCATGGGCGAGCCGCCCGATCTGGTAGGGCAGAAAGCCGCCGCCGTGCGCCAGGCAGATCTTCAATTCCGGCAGTTCGTCGAGCACACCGCTGAACATGAGATTGGCGGCCATGACGGTGGTGTCCAGCGGGTTGCCGATGAGGTTGGTGAGGTAGTAGCGCTCCAGGCCTTTTTTGGCCCCTACGTAATAGGGATGCGCGAACACGAACAGGCCAAGTTCCTGCGCGCGCCGTAATACGGGTCGAAAGCGCGTTTCCGAGAGTTGCACGCCCTCCACCGAGGTGCCGATTTCAACTGCCTTGATGCCGTATTCGCGTACCACACGCTCCATCTCGGCCACAGCCGCGTCCGGGTGCTGAACGGGCAGCGTCGCCATGCCACGCAGACGCGCCGGTTTGGCGGCCACCATCTCGGCCACACCGTCGTTCACCAGACGCGCCGCCGCCAGCGCCAGATCGACGTCCGCCCAGTAGTAGAACGTGGGAGGCGCGGGAGAAACCACGGCGATATCGATCCGCTTGCGATCCATGGCCGCGAGCTTCGCCCCCGGGTCGAAGAATTCCTCAAAGAGCGGATACACGTAGCCTTGATCATGCACTATCTTGCGCGTGCCGCCGTTCTCCGCCACGCGCGCCTGGAACCGCGCCGGCTCCCGCTCTACCTGCGTGATGAAACGCATGGGAATGACGTGGCTGTGGATATCTATGCACGGTTCAGTGGGCATGTGGCAGGGCCTGATGGTTGATATGCCCGGATTCGGACGGGCAATACATTCCGTCTAGCTGTATTGCTTGGGCTGTCCGTCATCGGCATACCAGTCGAAAGGCTCGTCCGCCAGATTCACGATGATGTTCTGAATCTGCGTATAAGCCTGGTAGGCCACGATCCCGTTCTCGCGCCCCAGCCCGCTCATCTTGAATCCGCCCCACGGGGAGGAGGGACCTATGCGGTGATGATCGTTGATCCATACGATGCCGGATTCCATCCGCTGCGCGACGCGGTGGGCACGCGCGACATCGCGTGTCCAGACGCTCGTGGCGAGGCCGAACGCCACGTCGTTGGCAATGGCCACGGCCTCGTCTTCCGTGTCGAATGGGATCACCGCCGTGACCGGTCCGAAGATTTCTTCCTGCGCGATGCGCATCTTGCCGGACATATGCGTAAAGATCGTGGGCAGGTAGTAATAACCCTTGGCGAACTGCGCGCCTTCCGGGCGCCTGCCACCCACCGCGAGCCTGGCGCCCTCCTCGAGACCGATGGCCACGTACTTTTCGACCAGCGCGCACTACTTTTCCGACACGAGCGGGCCGATCTGCGTGCTGGGGTCGCGCGGGTCGCCCAGCCGCAGCGCCTTGGTCCTGCGAACCATTTCGCTCACCACCTGGTCGTGTATCGAGCGGTGCACGAGCAGGCGTGCGCCTTGCACGCACGTTTGGCCGGTCGCGATGAAAGCGGCGAAGAGCGCGGCCGACACACCACGGTCGACCGCCATGTCGGGAAACAGGATGACGGCGGCTTTGCCGCCCAGCTCGGCGGAAACGTGCGTGAGGTTCCTGCCCGCCAGCGAGGCGATGGTCTTGCCGGTTGCCGTACCGCCGGTGACATCGATCTTGCGTATGCTGGGGTGATTGACGAGGGCGGCGCCGGCCCCGGCGCCGAAGCCGGTCACTACGTTATAGATGCCCGCCGGAACGCCTGCCTCCGCCAGGATCTCGCCCAGCAACAGCGGAGTGATCGGCGCAAGTTCACTCGGTTTGACCACCAGTGCGTTTCCCGCCGCAAGTGCCGGCGCCACCTTCTTGGTAAGGATGAGCAAAGGATGGTTCCACGGTGTGATGAGGCCCACCACGCCCAGCGGAATGCGGCGTGTGTAGTCCAGATGGGTCGCGCTGAACGGGTGCACGGCCCCCTCTTGCGTGCGCGCCACCGCGCCGAAATAGCGGTACCACTCGGGCAGCCGTGCCAGTTGCGCCCGCATTTCGCATAAAGGCCGGCCGATCTGGTCGATTTCAATGGGCAGCAATTCTGGCAGCCGTTTTTCCAGCAGATCGGCGGCGCGATGCATGATGTCGCCGCGCTCGGCGCCCGACAAGGACGCCCATTCCGCGAATTTCCGATGCGCCACATCGACGGCCCGGTCGACGTCGGTCTGTTCGCCTTCCGCCACCTGCGCAAAGACGTCGCCGTTCTTGGGGTTCTCGACGGGAAAGGTTTTGCCGGACGCCGACGGATGGTAATCGCCATCGATGAACATGCCCCACGATTTCATGCCGACGCCTCGCCTGGAAGGGATTGATGCGGTGTGATTCCTGGATCAACACTAAGATTCCGTAAATTCTCTGTCAATGAAATATATTGTCCTGTATTACTATATGAGATGATTACGTGTAAACCCTGACTATTTCTATTCGCATGGAACTACGCTATCCTCATCCTGATCAATACGAAATCCGTGACCAATCGATTATTCATCAATTGTGCGGATAGATTAAATTCTCACATAGTAAGAATGAATACCAAGTTAGTGGAAGGGTATGGCGGCGTCCCCGCGAGTCCGCATTCATCACCGCATCCATCCGCCGGCCGCGCACAACCCGCGCAGACGGTGGGACGCGCAGCGCTGTTGCTGCGTCTCATCGCATCGAGTCATGCGCGCAACCTGCGTCTGGTCGATATCGCCGCCATGGCGTCGCTGGACAAATCCACCGCCCAGCGGCTGCTGCACCGGCTGGTGCTGGAACGCCTGTTGGCGCGCGACCCGGTGCGCGGCTATCGCCTCGGGCCCCTGCTGTACGAATTGGGCCTGGCGGCACTGCCAGAGACCAACTTGCGCGAACTTTCACAGTCGGCTCTGCACGAACTGGCACACGCTACCGGCGATATGGTCTTCCTCGTCATGCGCAGCGGCTTTGAAACCGTGTGCATGAACCGGATCGCGGGCAACTATCCCATTCAGACGATGACGCGTACCGAGGGCGACCGCCACCCGCTGGGGGTCGGTGCGGGCGGATTGGCCATACTCGCCTCCCTGCATGATGCCGACGTCGAGCTTGCGCTGAATGCCGTGGCGCCGCGGTTGCCCACGTATCAACTCACTACTGATGTCCTGCGGGATGCGGTGGCCGCCACCCGCGCGAATGGCGGACTGGCCGTGGACGAAGGCAGTGCCGCGCTCGACGTCACGGCAATCGGGCGTACCCTGCATGATCGGACGCGATCGCCAGTGGCAGCCGTTTTCGTGGCATCCATCAGCCATAGAATGGGCAAGAGCCGGCAGGTGCAGATTTGCCGTCAGCT
Organism: Candidimonas sp.; assembly: GCA_004298545.1. GTDB lineage: Bacteria > Pseudomonadota > Gammaproteobacteria > Burkholderiales > Burkholderiaceae_B > SCQX01. Next base: position 11,368 of record SCQX01000243.1, read on the forward strand.
CGTTGCCTGCGTCGATACGATCGAACGGGTGATGGCGGGTGGTGGAGCCACGGTCTGACCGGCGGGTGGTCCGTTCGGTTGACCTGGAACCCTCACCGCGCTGAAATGCGTGGATTCAGACTGCCATTGAATCAATGACCGACGTGAAAAGGAGTGACGATGCGGGAAACGGATAAACGAAGCGTTGCCGTCATGGCGCTGGGCGGAACCATCGCGATGGTGAAAGGGAAGGGCGGCGAGAAGGGGGGCGTAGTGCCCACCCTGGCCGGCGAAGCGCTGGTCGCGGCCGTTCCCGGACTGGACGCCGTCGCCGACGTTCACGCGCAATCGTTCCGGCAGCTTCCGAGTGCGCAGCTGGGCTATGACGACCTGGATGGGCTGGCAGCCGCCATCGGGCAACTGGACAACGGCGGCTGCGATGGCGTGGTGGTCACGCAGGGTACCGATACCATTGAGGAAACCGCCTTCGTGCTGGACCGCCTGCTCGACCTCGAAATGCCGGTCGTGGTGACGGGCGCCATGCGCAATCCCACGGAAGTGGGGGCTGACGGCCCCGCCAATCTGCTGGCCGCCGTGCGCGTGGCGTCGAGTGAGGCGGTGCGGGGAATGGGCTGCGTGGTGGTGTTCAACGACGAAATCCACGCGGCGCGTTTCGTGCGCAAAACGCACACCAGTCGGCTCGACACCTTTCAGTCGCCCGCCTGCGGGCGCATCGGCTGGATCACGGAGGACCGGGTGCGCGTGGTCGCACGGGTTCCACGCATGCCCGTCGTGCGCGGCCCCGTTACCCGGAACGACGCGCGCGTGGCCCTGGTGAAGATCGCGCTGGGCGATCGCGGCGAACAAGTGCGTGCATTGCAGGGCGCGGGATTCAGCGCCCTGGTGGTCGAGGCCACCGGCGGCGGGCATGTTCCCCGCGAGGTGGCCGATGCGCTCGAGGCGGCGGCGCGTGCCATGCCCGTGGTGCTTGCGTCGCGCACGGGCAGCGGTGAAGTGCTGGCGCATACCTACGGCTTTCCAGGCAGCGAAACCGACCTGTTGCGCCGCGGCCTGATTCGCGCCGGCTGGCTCGACGGTTTGAAGGCGAAGGCGTTGCTCACCCTGTTGCTGCGCCGCGAGTCGCGAACGTCGGCGCAAGTGGCAGAGGCGTTCGCGGCATGGGCGTGAAACGGCCGCTTCGGTAACCCGTGTGGCGTCGGAATTGGCGCGCGCGTGACGCAAAAGACGTGCCGCGAAGGCCATGTCGAATCGTTGCGGCGATGCAAACACGGTGAGAGAATGCATGGCCCGCCGACATGACAAGGAGAACCCGATGTGGCGCCCGTTTTTGCATTGCGGCATCCTCGCGTGCGCGATATTCGCGAGCCTGCCGGCGGCGGCGAATGCGCAGTCGCTGAAAAATGACGAGGTGCTCAGTTCCATCATCCTGCAGCCCGTCGGCGTGCCCGCTCCCGTACTGGGCGCGGACGGCCGCATGCACCTCGCGTATGAGCTGCTGGCCGTCAATGCCAGCCCGTCCCTGGTGACGTTGGACCGGATCGAGGCGCTGGATCAGGCGGGAGCAGTGCTGGCCACGTTCAATCAACGCACGCTGGATCAGGACATCGTTCAGTTTGCCGGCAAGGGAACGACGCTGGCGCCGGGTGCGGGGGCCATGGTCGCGCTGGACATTGCGTTGCCGCCGTACCGTCCATTGCCGAAAACGATCGCCGAACGCGTCTCCGCCACCCGCGCCCGCATCGGGCCCGGCGGCAAGCCCGTGCCGCTCGAACCGGGTTCTCCCGTCCCGGCGCATTACGTTTTTACCGGCGCGAGCGTGGCGTTGAGTCCAATGCGTGCGCTGACCGTCGAGCCGCCGCTGCGTGGAAAGAATTGGGTGGCAGGAGGTGGCTGTTGCGAGACGGTCACGCCGCACCGCGCAACCGGGCTCGTCGTCAACGGCAAATTGGTGGTGGGGCAGCGCTTCGCCATCGACTGGTACCAGCTCGATGCGCATGACCGCGACGTGACGGGCGATCCGTCGCGCCTGTCGAGCTACCCATCATTTGGCGCGTCGGTTCACTCGGCCACCGACGGCGTGGTCGTGAACTTGTATGACCGTGCGCTCGAGCAGGTGCCCGGCCACCCAAAGGGTGTCAAAGCGGAGAATATCGGCGGCAATATGGTGGTCGTAAAGGCCCGCCCGGGCATCTTTGCGTTCTACGGGCACATGCAGCCGGGCAGCCTCACGATAAAGCTGGGCGACCACGTCCGCGTGGGGCAGGTGATCGGTCTGCTGGGAAACACGGGCAACTCCACCGCGCCGCACTTGCATTTTCAGCTGATGGACGGGCCGTCTCCGCTCAATGCCAGCGGCTTGCCGTTTGTCTTCACGCACTTCTCCAGTCGCGGCACACTCGTGCAGGACCGTGAACCGATGAGCGACCCCTCCCGGCCGGTGACGATCGACAAGAATCGCCTGGCCGGCATCCACATCCAGCAGATGCCGCTCAACGACGAAGTAGTGGATTTCGATTGACCAACACGACAGTGATGCCGCACCAGACCGCGAAGGCGGTGCCCGGTGCTCCTTCCTGACAGCGCTACGCGCCGCACTTGGTCGTGAACACCGCGTCTGATAATCTTTCGCGATACACGTCGCACACACAGGTTTCCGGAGCAGCGCCAATACATGTGGACACACGTAATTTTCATGATATTGGTCGCTGTCGCGGTTTACGCGCAGAGCGTGACCGGCTTCGCCGTGGCGCTGATTCTTCTTGGACTGGTGGGGCTCATCGATCTCGTGCCGTTGCCCGACGCGGCGAACGTGGTGACTATCATCATGATTGCCAACGCGTTGATGTTTTTTTACAGCCGAAAGACCATTCACGTCGAACGCGCAATCTTGTCGGCGGTCGCCACGACGATGGTCGGTATATTCGGGGGCATGGCGATACTGACTTTTCTCGCCACCCATGAGTACCAGGTTCTCAGATTGCTCCTGGGCTTCAGCATAGTGGCCTGCGCACTGTTGTTGTGGCGCGCATCGAGTCCGTACAAGGTTGCATCGAGCCCCCGCTACTTCGCGGGGATCGGCCTGCTTTCGGGATTGCTGGGCGGGATGTTCGCCGCGCCCGGCCCCCCATTGGTGTATGCGGTCTACCGCCAGCCGTGGCCGATTGCGCGGATACAGGAATCGCTCATCTTCTGTTTCGGCGTGGGGGCAGTTCTGAGGCTGCTGATCGTGCTTGCGCAGGGCGACTTCAGCCACCTGGCGGTCATGCTGACGATAGACGCCGTTCCAGTCACCCTGATCGTGACCGCCGTCAGCGCTTCGCGGCCGCTTCCCGTGTCCGGCGCCGTCATGAAAAATATCGTCAGCATACTGCTCATCGGTTCCGGCTTCGGCATGCTGTTCTCGAGCCTGCATGCGATGCTTGCGTGATGACGCCGAGACGATGCGACTTTCCGTTCCGGCCGATGGCATGTGAAACGCGCTACGGAATCGACCCGCTCCCGCGCCCCATGGCCAACACCACGCGAAACTTGGCCTTGCCGGATTTCATCCGCTGGTACGCCTCGTTGGCACGCTCCAGGGGCATGACCTCGATTTTGGGTCGTACATTCGCCAAGACGCTGAAATTCAGTGTCTTTTCAATTTCGTAGGGTGTGCCGGTGATCGACCCCAGGATGCCGCGCTCACCGGCGACCAGAAGGGTGGGGGATATCCGCAGCGGCGCCCTGGCGGCGTTGAGCAGGACCAGGCGCCCCCGGGGTGCGAGGCCCTTCACCAGGGCCGACACCGCGTCGGTGTCCTCCACCATGGTCACGATGGCCTGCGCGCCGCCCATGCCTTGAAGCCGGGCCACGGCGTCCTCGCGCGTGTTGTCCACGTAAATGTGCGCGCCGAGCGCGAGTGCGTCATCGGCGATATCGCCGCCTCGCCCGATCGCGATTACCCTGAAGCCCATGTGGCGCGCGTATTGCAAAGCCATGTGCCCCAGACCGCCAATGCCCAGGACCGCCACAGTATCGCCCGCCTGCGCGCCACATTTCTTCAAGGCGTTGAACGTGGCAATCCCGGCGCACAGAATGGGCGCCGCTTCTTCCGGGCCCAATTCGTCGGGGATCGAAACCAGTCCGGTGTACGGCGCAAGCATCATCTCGGCGTAACCGCCGTCGCACGTGGCGCCAATGACCGGCCGGTTGCGGCAAAGCTGAAAATTGCCCCGGCGGCACTGTTCGCATTCGTTGCAGTACCCGCCGAAGCGGCCGATGCCGACGCGCTGGCCCGGTTTCCAGCGGGGTGGAACATTGGAACCCAGCGCCGCGATGCGGCCCACCACTTCATGGCCCGGTACGCGCGGCGGCCGCGGCGCCGGACCGGCGCGCTCGATATCCGAGATATCCGCGCCGCAGACGCCGCAGGCCTCGACTTCGATCAGCGCCTCGCCGGTGGCGGGCCTGGGTGTATCGCACTCAACCAGTTCCAGGATGCCCGGCCGGGCGATCCGCATTGCACGATAGGTGGCCTTCATGTCTCGGTTCCGTCTTGAAAATACGAAGCGACTAATCCGGCGATTCATGCAAAGCGCATGGACTGGTCCGCCTTCGCCGGATTCGGGAGATGACCGTTCTTGACGTACACGGTGGCGCCCTGGGTGCTCGCCACCCAGCCGGGGTATTCTCCCGCGGGAAGGCGTATCCAGCTGCCGCGCGGGCAGCGCTGGTTTTCGAAATGCAGTTCGCCCGCCAATACCAGCAGTTCGGCGCCGTCCACCTTTCCTTGAAAAAGCGCTTCACGGGGTGGAACACGTTCAACGCGAACCTGTTCGGCCGCGTTCGTGAACAAGGGGAGGGACGAATGGCCCCCTCGATGCCGCCAGCCCGACGGCTGCCCCGTATCGATCCGAATGCGGCGATTCTCGCCCGGCGCCATTTGCCGGAGCTTGACGAAAATGATGGCGCCTTCATCGCTGAACGGCTCGTGCGACGAGCCTGGCGGGTTGCGCAGGTACCAGCCAGCAGGGTAGTGGCCGTCTTCATCGGAAAAGGTTCCCGACAGTACGAGGATTTCTTCGCCACCCGGATGCGAGTGCCGTGGAAAGTATGACGCTGGCGCGTACCGGACGATGCTGGTCGCGCGCGCCTGTTCTTCTCCCACTCTGTCCAGCATCATCCGTTCGACGCCGCGCTGGGGCGACGCGACCCACCGGTATTGGTCCGGCGTGACAATGGCCGGCCGTGGAAAATCAGCATTGACAAGCATACACACCTTTGTCGGATCAAGCGGTTTCCAGGTCAAGCGGAAGCGGTTTCGTTACTCCGGATTCAATTCATCCGCACCGCCCATTCTGTCGCGGCTGATCGCATATCGCAACCGCCATGTGTTTTCCGCAGCCGAAACCGGTACCGGAAACCACCGGAACCTCTTCGTAACGGAATCGGGCTGTGGCGCGCGGCGTTGACGGGCGTACTATTGACCCGATAGCGGTTGGTGCTGTTGCGATCGGAGGCTGAGCGTGATGGACAAAAATCAAAAACATGAAGATGAAACTCCACTGGGCAGCCTGGACGGACTGCTTCCCGATCTCGAGCATGTCTATACCGACATCCACGCCCATCCCGAACTGTCGATGCAGGAGGAGCGCACCGCTGGTCTGGTCGCCGAACGCTTGCGGCGGGCGGGCTTCGACGTGACCACCGGGGTCGGCAAAACCGGGGTGGTGGGCTTGCTCGAAAATGGCGATGGCCCGGTCGTGATGCTGCGCGCCGACATGGATGCGCTGCCGATTCAGGAAGCCACGGGGGTGCCATACGCCAGCACGGCAAGCGCCACGGACGCGCAAGGCCACACTGTTCCCGTCATGCACGCCTGCGGCCACGACATGCATGTCACGTGGTTGCTGGGTGCCACCGCGGTATTGGCCGAAACACGCACGACCTGGAAGGGAACGGTCATGGCTGTTTTCCAGCCCGCCGAGGAGACGGCGGCCGGCGCCCGGGCAATGATAGACGATGGCCTGTTCAAGCGCTTTCCCAAGCCCGCGGTCGTACTGGGCCAGCACGTGATGGTAGGGCCCGCCGGCGCCCTGGGCGGGCGCGTGGGCACGATCACGTCGGCGGCCGACAGCTTCCAGGTCCGGCTCTTCGGGCGCGGCGCGCATGGCTCCATGCCGCAGGCGAGCATCGATCCGGTCGTGATGGCCGCTTCGGTGGTGCTGCGTCTTCAAACCATCGTTGCGCGAGAACTCGCACCTTCCGAGGCCGCCGTCGTCACGGTGGGTGCCCTGCAGGCCGGCACCAAGGAAAATGTGATTCCGGACGAAGCGATCATCAAGCTCAACGTGCGCACCTTCAATGAGGGCGTACGCGCACGCGTGCTGGCCGCCATCACCCGCATCGTCAATGCCGAGGCGGCGGCTTCGGGAGCGCCCAAGCCGCCCGAGATTACGCCGCTGGATCGTTACCCGCTGGCGGTCAACGATGAGGAGGCGACCGAGCGGGTGGCCGCTGTTTTCCGGAACCATTTTTCGGAAGCGCGCGTCCACGAAGTCGGGCCCGCCTCGGCCAGCGAGGATTTCGGTTCGTTCGGCACGCAATGGGGCGTGCCCTCGGTCTTCTGGTTCGTGGGCGGAACCGATCCCGACGTCTATGCGAAAGCGAAGGCCGCCAACCGCCTCAACGAGATTCCGAGCAACCACAGCCCGCATTTCCTGCCGGTTTTGCACCCGACGCTGAAGACGGGCGTGGAGGCCATGGTGGTGGCCGCGCAGGCATGGCTCGCGGCTGTCTGATCATTGGCGGCCGCACGACCATGCTGCCCATTCCCCATGCGCTGCTACTGGTGCTGGATCTCGGCGGCACCTTCGTGTTTGCCGTGAGCGGGGCCATGGTGGCCGTCAAGCACCGCCTGGACATCCTGGGTGTTCTAGTGCTGGCATTCGTCACCGGCAACGTGGGCGGCATGACGCGGGATGTGCTGATTGGCGCCGTGCCGCCGGCCGCGATCGCGGATTGGAAATACCTAGCGGTATCCGTGGTTGCGGGCCTCGTGACGTTCTTCTGGTATCCGGTGACGGATCGGCTGCGCGACCACATGCTGTGGTTCGACGCCATCGGCCTGGCCTTTTTTGCCGTCGCGGGCGCCGAGAAGGCGCTGGTATTCAACATTTCCCCCGCCATGGCGGCGATCCTCGGCATGCTCACGGGCGTGGGCGGCGGAATGCTCAGAGACATGCTGGTCACGGAGATACCCGTCGTCCTGCGCGCGGACCTCTACGCCCTTGCCGCGTTCGCGGGCGCCGCCGTGGTGGTCGGTGGTCATCTGTCGGGTGTGCCGCCCGTCATTTCCACGGCGGTTGGCGGTGTGCTGTGCTTCGCGCTTCGCTTCATGGCCATACGGCGTGGCTGGCATCTTCCATTGGCAAAACTGTCGAGAGGCCAGCCGGACGGGTCCCGGTCCGAAAGTCATCATCGCGACGAGGTGCATTGAGGCGCAGGCACCGGCATGCGCGGCCCGGTGCCGGGTGGTGTCGCCCACCATGTGCAGGTACCCTGTGGGGTGCGGGCGCCGTTCCAGGCGTTCATATACAATACCGGCCTACCCTATATACCAAGCGAAGAAAATGAGCCACACGGTACGCGACCAATTCCGGTTGCTGGCGCGGGTGCGCTGCATCCAGGGCCAGGCGGCGGCGCTCGAAGCCGAAAAGGGCTGTGGCGAGATCCTGCACTAAATCGCGGCCATACGCGGGGCGATCAACGGGCTCCTGGCCGAGGTCGTCGAAGACCACGTGCGGTTCCACGTCGCCGACTCCGCCCTGGGTGAGCGCGAGCGCCGCGAAGGAGCCGCCGAGCTGATCGACGTCATCCGGACCTATGTGAAGTAGAACGGAGCGCCACACGATGAATATGGACAATGCCGTTCACCATCATCCGCAGGATGGTGAGCGGGAAGGCTGCCGGGGCCGTGCCTGCCCACAGCCGGCTCCCGGCGGCGAACGCCAGGAGGCACATCAGGCTGCACTGGACTGGCTGGAAGGGGCCCGCATCGTACTCGTCGCTCTCGCGGCCGCGGCCGTCTGGCTGCACCTGTGGGAGCCGATTGCGGCGTTCAGCGTCATCGGCACCGCGGGGCTGGTGATCGGTGGCTGGCCGATTCTGAAAGAGGCCTTCGGCGCCATCGCAGCGCGGCGCATGACGATGGAGCTTTCGATAGCGATCGCAATTTGCGCGGCCGCCGCGATCGGCGAGTTTTTCACGGCGCTGGTCATCACGCTCTTCGTTCTTGTGGCCGAGGTGCTGGAGGAAATGACCGTCGGCCGGGGCCGCAAGGCGATTCGCGATCTCACGGTGATTTCGGGGCACTCGTTCGTGGACGAATCTCGCATCACTGGCGAATCCTTGCCGGTGGAGAAGTTGTCAGGAGTCCGTGTCTTCGCGGGCTCCATCGACCAATCCGGCGCGCTGGAGGTTGCCACCGAGCGCATCGGACGTGACACGAGCTACGGCAAGATCATCGAAGCCGTCGAGCGCGCGGAGAAATCGCGAGCGCCCGTGCAGCGCCTGGCCAACCGGCTGGCCGGCTACCTGGTGTATTTCGCACTCGGAGCCGCGGCCCTGACCTTCCTGATCACGCGCGACATTTATTCCACCATCTCCGTCATCATTGTTGCCGGAGCCTGCGGCATAGCCGCCGGCACACCGCTTGCGATCCTGGGCGGCATTGGCCGGTCGGCGCGCCTGGGGGCCATCATCAAGGGCGGCGTGCACCTGGAGACGCTGGGCCGGGTAGGGGTCGTCGTGCTCGACAAGACCGGCACCCTCACATACGGGCGGCCCGAGGTGCAGCAACTGATGCCCGGCGCCGGCACGACGGCCGGCGAGCTGCTCGATGCGGCAACAACGGCTGAAATGCGCTCCGAGCATCCGCTGGGCAAAGCGCTTCTTGCCTATGCCCGCCACCAGGGGCGCGCGGTGGCGGAGCCCTCGACCTTCTCCTACACGCCGGGGCGCGGGATCGAGGCGCGCATTGCGGAAAGCATCATCCTCGTCGGCAACGACGCCTGGATGACCGAACATGGCGTTGCGCTCCCGTCGGTACTCGAAGGCGGCAGTGGCGCGGGAACGGAAATCTTCGTCTCCCGCGACGGCCTGTTCCTGGGCCGTATCGTGATGGGCGATACTGTGCGGCCCGAGGCCAGACAGGCGCTTGCCGCCTTGCACGCGATGGGAATACGCACGGTTCTCCTCACAGGCGACACTCGTCGTGTCGCGATGGCGGTGGGCAACTCGCTGGGCATCGACGATATCGAAGCCGGCCTCTTGCCCGAGGATAAGCTCAAACGCATCGAAGCCCTGACCGCGCAGGGGCATGTCATGGCCATGGTGGGCGATGGCGTGAATGACGCACCGGCCCTGGTTCAGGCGAACGTCGGCGTCGCCATGGGGTCGGGGACGGACGTGGCACAGGAAAGCGCCGACATCGTGCTGCTGGGCAATGACCTGGGGCGCTTTGCCGAAACATTGTCCGTGGCCCGACGCACGCGGGGCATCATCTGGCAAAATTTCGCGGGAACCCTGACCGTCAATACCTTAGGCGTCTTGCTGGCCGCCTTCGGGTTCTTGAACCCGCTGCTGGCCGCCTTCATCCATGTCAGCTCCGAGTTCGTTTTCATCCTCAATTCGGCCCGGCTGTTGCCACCCCGCGTCAATGGGGGAGAGCATGCGCGGTGACCGGCGCCATCATCGTTGCAACGCCCAGGTCACACCGCCCGCTGCGTGCCAGATTGCCGTCATGCCCTGTTTCAAGTCCGGCCGGAATCTCCCACCTGTGGCGACAGCCGCCGTCGTCAGCGTGGTCATCACGGCGAGCATTTGGTTACGCCTTTGGCGCGGCAGAGGCCGTCAGTCGTGTGAAAATGGCGGCGGCTCAACAATATGGGTACTTTACGCCATGATGAAACTTTCGCTCCTGGGTTTGTTGCTGGCTGGAGTGTTCTCCCTGTCTTCCTGCGCGGTTTATACCCCTGGCGGCTCGGTCGTGGTGGACCCGGGCTCATACCCGAGCCAGGGCCCGGGACAGTTCTGCCCACCAGGCCAGGCAAAGAAGGGGAATTGCTAGTGTCCTACCGGACACGGTCCATAACCTCGGTACGGGCAGATCCGGGGGCGAGGCGCGAGGGGCGTGCCGCCGCCAACGCTACGATTCCAGCGTGATCTCGCGGGGCGCCTAGTTCCGGTTGACATAGGCCACACACCAGCCGTGGGGACTGATGTTACCGGCGACGATGGTGCAGTGGCCCATGCTTTCCGGCGTGGATCCCGGGATGAAGTTGGCGCAATTGGCGCACGCAGACGTCCCCATGGGGTGATCCTGATACTGGACCGCCGGTTTCTGCGCCCTGCCGGACGCAGGCACCTGTTCCGTAGTGGCGGCGTGCGCCGCCATGGGTGCGGTAAGTGCCGCGCCTGTCGTGGTGGCGAGACGCTGAAGCGCACGCCGCCGGGAGAGTGAGAACCCTTTGATTTCCAACATGGATGACTCCTTCACTTGCTGGTTTTCCGACTGGCGGGTATCGCCACGAAGAACGGCAGCTGGCCCTTCAGCGGTATCTGCTTGACCACTTTGAGACTGTGGGCGTCGATCACGGCGACTTTGTTGGTGCCCGACACGCCCGCATACACCCATCGTCCGTCGGCGCTTGCGCGCACGCCGTGCGGGCCTTGGCCGACGTCGATCCGCTTGATGACCTTGAACGTCGCGGGGTCGATGACATCGACGACGTGGTCGGCAATCGCGCCCGTGAAAACATAGCCGTCAGGGGCCACCGTGATTCCCGCATGTCCCAGGC
>SCQX01000026.1 GCA_004298545.1 Candidimonas sp.
CTCGGCACGCTGGGCCTGATGGGGGGATTCACGCCGGCGCTGGCGGCGTACCCCGATCACCCTATAAACTTCATCGTTCCCTGGGGCGCTGGCGGTGGTGCCGACCTGTTGGGTCGCACCGCGGGCAAGATCATGTCGACATCGCTGAAAGTTTCGATCCCCGTGATCAACGTGCCGGGTGCGACAGGGATGACCGGTATGACGAAGATGCTCACCGCCCCGGCTGATGGCTATACGATGGCTATCTTGATCGGTGATACGACGGCTTTGCTTACGCAGGCCGACCAGCCGTTCAAGCTGAGCCAGGTGATACCGCTTGCCATCATGATTCAACAGCCGTCGGGTTACTGGGTGAGCACCAAGAGTCCGTACAAAACGTGGGACGAACTGGTTAAAGCGGCCAAGCAGAAAACCACCACGGTGGCCACCCTGGGTTTTGGTAGTGCCGACGACATCACCAACCGCTATTTGAATCATAAGCTGGGCACGAAATTTGAAACCGTACCGTATTCCCATCCGGGCATGCGCTACAGCTCCATTCTTGGCGGCAATGCCGAAGTGCTGTATGAGCAGACGGGTGATGTGCGCAGTTATTTTGATGGTGGGAAGATTCGCCCCCTCATCTTCTTTTATCCGCACACGGTTGATATTCCGGTTTTTTCCAAGGTGCCTGTTTCCAAGGCATTGGGACTCGACATCACTCTGCCACAATTCCGTGCGATCGTCGTGAAGGCGGGCACGCCGCCCGACCGTGTGAAAGTGCTGGCCGACGCACTGCAAAAGGTGTCGGAAACGGCGGCATTCAAAGCTTATATCAAGCAGGAGTATGCCGACCCGCATAGCTATATCCCCATGAGCGGCGCCAAGAAATTCATGGAAGACTGGCTAGTGCAGGCCAAGGCGACGATTCAGCGGAGTAAGTGATGGGGTTGTCTCGCGCGAACTCCGGGCAGCGGCAGTCGCGCGTTCGCCAGGATCTCGAGAGCTCGCGTCTGGAGGCCATCCAGGCGGTTCCGGATCACCTTGCGCGGAAATCGGGTGCGCAGGATGCTGGCGCTCGCTCGGCGTCGGACGATCCGCGGCCCGAGGCGGCCTCGTCGCGGAAGAAGGCTGTCGAGATAAATCCAAGCTGGCGTGAAGCGTTGCCCTATGTGGTGTCGGCGCTTATCGCCGCCTGGCTCTATCACGTCTCCGACGGTTTCGCGGATTCGCAGATGCCCGGGCGTATAGGCCCCGACGCGTGGCCGAAGATTGCGCTGGGTCTGATGTTTTTTGTGTCATGCCTCGGGGTGGTGAAAGTGGCGCTCAAGATGCGTGGCACCTTGCCCCCCACGCGCATCAATCCCGACCGGGCCTTGTTGCATCCGCCAGAACTTTACCCTCACCTCGTGTGGACAGCCATTGTGGCAACTGGCGTGTACATTTGGGCGTGGAACGTCTTGGGGTATTTTCTCTCCACCATTCTGTATAGCCTCTTGCTCATGTGGATAGGGCATCAGCGCCGCTCGGTGGTACTTGCGGGCTGCAGCGTCGGTTTCGCGGTGTTTTTTCTGTTTCTGTTCATGAAAGTGGTGTACGTGGCGCTGCCGCTGGGAGAAGGGCCTTTCTCCAAGGTATCGCTGGCGCTAATGTCGGTCCTGGGAATTCGCTGACATGGATCTGCTCACCAACCTGGCGATTGGCTTCGCCCATGTTTTCCAGCCTGAAGACTTTCTCATGCTGGTGATTGGCATCCTCGTCGGCATGGCGGTTTCCATCATGCCCGGGCTGGGGTTCGTCATGGGGGTGGTACTGGCGCTGCCGTTCACCTACCACATGGGCATCGAGCCGTCCATCATTCTGCTCACGGCCATCTATTTTTCGGGTACCTACGGCGGCGCTTTCACCACGTTGCTCTACCGCATTCCAGGTGAGCCGAGCGACGTACCGCTGCTTTGGGATGGCTACGTCATGGCCAAGCGCGATGGGGCGGCCAAGCCCCTGGGCTGGGCGCTGGTGGCGGCGTTCATTGGCGGGCTGGTGTCATCCGTGGTCATGGTGGCGCTTGCCGGTCCGCTAACCGATGTGGCGTTGAAGTTTTCCTCCGAAGATTACTTCGCGGCGATTTTCTTCGGCCTCACCACCGTCGTTTCCCTTGCCGGCGATTCCCTCATCAATGCGGTGATCAGCCTGTGCATTGGCCTGCTGGTGGCAACCGTGGGCGTCGACAGCACGTATGGAACGGCGCGTTTCACTTTCGGTGTGCCGATGCTGCGCGACGGTATCGAGTTGGTGCCGATCCTGGTGGGCATGTATGGTCTGGGGGAAGTGTTCAAGCGGCTGGGCCAGGGTCTGACGCTCGATCGCGGAGATGCCGCTGGCGCCAAGGTGAAAACCTACCTGCCGAGGCTGCGCGAGATTTTCCGCATGAAGGGGGCAATCGTACGTAGTAGCGTCATTGGTACGCTGCTGGGCATTGTGCCGGGCGCGGGTGCCACCATCACGTCGTTCATCTGCTATGGCACTGAGAAGCAGTATGGCAAACGCCGCCATTTGTTGGGGACTGGTGTGCCCGAAGGCATCGTGGCGCCGCAGATTGGCTCCACCGCATCGGTGGCCGGCCACATGATGCCCATGCTTACGCTGGGGATTCCGGGTAGCGCCTCCACCGCAGTGATTCTGGCCGCGTTCCTGCTGCACGGTGTACAACCCGGACCGATGCTGCTGGAGGACCCCGCCATGAGCGTGGTGGTGTACTCGATTTTCGCATCCATGTTCGTAAGCATTGTTGGCATGTGCCTGATTGGATTCTTCTGGATCCGTATCGTAGTGAAGGTATTGAGCTTACCTCAGTCGGTGCTGAACATGGTTGTCGTGCTGTTCTGTCTCGTGGGGGCCTACGCCGCCCGCAACAGCCTGGAAGATACGTGGATGATTGTGGTTTTCGGGGCGCTGGGCTATTTGTTCGAGAAGTATGATTTCCCTATCGCGCCCCTCGTTTTGGGCGCCATTCTGGGGCCGATAGGTGAACAGAACTTCATGCGCAGCATGATTGTGGGGCATGGCAACGTAGCGGTATTCTTTCACGAGCCGCTGAGTGCTGCGCTGATGATTCTCTCGTTCATCTCGGTGTTGTACCCATTGATCAAGAATAATCTGGCGCTATTCCGCCGTCGAACGGCGGCGGGGTGAATGCGGGCTGCGGGCAAGCGTTCGAATAACGCCGTGGAGGCTGGTGGAGGCATTCTGCGCCATGTGCGTTGCTTGCGCGGAAGGTGCTGGTCGCGGAACGAATTTTTGACCTTGCTGGTCAAAAGGCCTACATTGTGCTTTGCAGCATGATTCATCCTCCACGGCGGTTTCGACACGCTCCCCGATGGCACTACTTGAACCTCTTCGTTCCGATCCAGTGGATTTCCCGGCATCGGGTCTCGACAGTCCTCCCGAAACGGCCCAGGCGGTGGTTGCCTCGGTGCTTTACCGTAGCGGCCAGCCGCCGCTTGACGTAGCGCTTGATCACCTGGTCTCCCCCGCCCCCGATCTTGGCCAGCTGCTATGGGTTGGCCTGCGCGAGCCTCGCGCCGAGACGATACACCTGATCGGCGAGAAGCTGGGCCTGAGCATACGCGCGATCGACGAGGTAACCGAGCATCATGTGCGCCCCAAGATCCTGGAATTCGAGAACGTCACGCTGGTGGTGGCGGTGACCATCGAAGTCGAGAATCTGCGCCCGGTGTTCGGAGAGACGCAGTTGCTCATCGGCCGTGGATTCCTGGTCACGGTGCGGCGCGGCGCGGTGGCCACTCACACCAGCTTGCGGCAATATCTGGAAGGGGTTCCGGGCCTGCTGACCCGCGGCAGCGACTACGTGGCGTCCATGCTGCTCGATCTGCTGGCCGACCGCTATCTGGCGGCGCTGACGAAGTACGAGGCCGCCGTGGAATCCATCGAGCAGAAGTTTCTGTTGCGCGGGTTTGGCGATATCGACGTGCGCAAGCTCTACCAGCTGCGCCGCGATTTGTTGCGCCTGCATACCGCCATTTTCCCCATGACCGAGATTTGCCGGCGTCTGGCGCGTGTTGGCACGAACCACATCGATGCCGACTGCCAGGGATATTTCGGTGAGGTGGCCGATCGAATACAGCGTATCGATGAACTCATCAACGGCCTGCGTGAAGCGCTGGCATTCGCGTTTGAAGCGGGCAGCATGCTGGGCCAGTCGCAGCAGACCGACATCACCAAAAAGCTGGCCGCCTGGGCGGCCATTCTGGCCATTCCCACTGCGGTTGCCGGTATCTACGGTATGAATTTCGCGTACATGCCGGAGCTGAAACTGCATTATGGTTATCCGATCGTAATGGCGTGCACGGCGGTGGTCTGCGTGATTCTGTATTGGCGTTTCAAGAAATCGAGGTGGCTGTAGGCCACCAGTGGGCGGCGCGCAGGCTGATCGGTGCTGTTTATGTTGCAGCGCAGCGAAACGCAATCGACCCGTAAGCGAATGCGGCGGTAAAGACTGGCTTCGCGGGCTTGCGGAAGGGAGGAACATGGGCTGGACGACTCACGAGGTGGCCAATCAGGTTCCCGATCTGATTGGCTACAACCTCTACGATACAGACGCCGCCTTGCGCGAAGCGGTGAGGCGCGAGGGAGCGGGGGCCTGTGACAACGACTTGAGTCGCTACGGCGCGCGCCTGGGTGCCGAGGACGTGATGACGCTTGCGCGCCGCGCGAATCGCAACCGGCCCGAACTCGAAGCGTTCGACCGCTGTGGCCGACGCGTCGATCGGGTGCAGTTCGACCCGGCCTGGCACCAGCTCATGGCGTATGCGTTCGAGCACGGCATGCATATCGGCGCGTGGCCCGACGGGCGCGCCGGCTGGTCAGTGGCGCGTGCCGCCTATTACCTGCTGCATGGGCAGGTCGAAGCCGGCACTTTGTGCCCCACTACGATGACGGCCGCCGCGGCGCCAGCGCTTCGCGGGGAACCGTGGTTCGATGCGCTTGCCCCTCATCTCTATTCGCTGCGGTACGATGCGCGCGATTTGCCGCTGCCATCGAAAGACGGTATGACCATCGGCATGGGCATGACCGAAAAACAGGGGGGTTCCGATCTGCGTGCCAACACGACGCGCGCGTTTCCCGTTGGAGGGGGTGGTCGCGGCGCCGTGTTCCGGCTGATTGGCCACAAGTGGTTCTTTTCGGCTCCCACGGCCGATGCGCATTTGGTGCTGGCGCGCCACGACGATTCGCTGTCCTGCTTTTATGTACCGCGCTGGACGCCCGATGGCACGCTCAATGCCGTGCGCATCCAGCGGCTGAAAGACAAGATGGGCAATACGTCCAACGCCAGCGCCGAGGTGGAGTTTCAGGATGCGCACGCCGTTCTGGTGGGTAGCCCGGGACGCGGCATCGCCATTCTGGCCGACATGGCAATGCGCACCCGCCACGACTGCGTGCTGGGCAGCGCGGCGCTGCTGCGCCAGGCCGTGGTTCAGGCGCTTCATTATGCGCGACATCGACAGACGTTTGGCAAGGCGTTGATCGATCACGGGCTGATGCGCCAGGTTCTGGCCGATCTCGTGCTCGAGAGCGAGGCCGCCACGGCGCTGGCGCTGCGGCTCGCGGGCGCGCTCGACGCCGGCACGTCGTCTCCGCTGGAGCATGCCTGGGTGCGCATCATGACGCCGGCGGCGAAATTCTGGGTCTGCAAGCGCACGGAGCAGGTAGTGGCCGAATGCATGGAGGTGTGGGGCGGGAATGGCTATATCGAAGATGGCCCGATGCCGCGCTTGTACCGCGAGGCGCCCGTCAATTCGATCTGGGAAGGCTCGGGTAATATCATGTGCCTGGATGTGCTGCGCGCACTGCGCCGCGACCCCAGCGTGGGTCGTGCATTCGTCGATACGCTGGTTCACGAGGCGAGCGGCGACACGCGGCTGCGCGATCGGGCACACCGGCTGGAGGGTTTGCTGGCGGGCGCCGAGATCGAGCATGAGCCGCGGGCGCGTCATATCGTGCGCGAGGTCGTGCTGCTGACGCAGGCGGTATTGTTGCTGCGCCACGCGCCGCAGTTCGTGGCCGACGCCTTTGTGCAGGCGCGCATCGTGGCGGCGGGGGATGTTTTCGGTGGTGGGGTGGCTATTGATGCCGCGCCGGAAATATTGGCCAGAGCCTGGCCGCTGTAGCGTCCTGGTTGGCTGAGTCGATGCGCGCAATGGATCGTTTCGTCAATCGAATCGCGCGGCTACTGTTGCGCGCCGCGGCGCCTGGCCGGCATCGGCATGTATTGGCATTGATCGTCGCAGGGGTTGTTTTCGTCGTTGCCGTAATCGCGCAAGCGGGGTTCGTGGCAACGGAGCAACGCGCGCAGGCACCTGCCGGCCTGGCCACCTACGCGCTGACGGGGCGTGTCGTACATGTTGCCGACGGTGACACTTTCACGTTGCTCTCCGAGGGGCGCCGCGAGCGCATCCGGCTGGCAAGTATCGACGCACCCGAGACCACCAAGGGGCGGGAACGCCCCGGCCAACCCATGGCCCAAGTGGCCAGGCAGGCGCTGGCCGGGATGGTTGCCGGGAAGTTTCTTACGTTGACCTGCTTCGAGCGTGACCACTACGGGCGCAGCGTGTGCGACGTGCCATTGGCGCGTGGTGGCACCGTGAATCGAGAATTGGTGGCCCAAGGGCTCGCATGGGCGAACCGACAGCGGCATGGCAAGTACCTGCGTGATCCCCGCATGGCGGCGCTGGAAGCATCGGCGCGCGCGGCCAGGCGCGGCCTGTGGCGCGATGCCTCGCCCGTGCCACCGTGGGTGTGGCGTTACCAGTGCTGGCGGCATGGCCACTGTTGAAGGCCCTATTGTTGAGGGCGCTATTGATTTTTTCGCGTCAGGCCCCATCATTGACGTATGACTCTGAAAGTATTCGATCTCCAATGTGATTCCGGCCACGTGTTCGAAGGCTGGTTTGGCTCCTCCGAGAGCTACGAATCACAACGCGCGAACGGTTTGCTGACGTGCCCCGTTTGCAATACCCACAACGTGGTGCGCAAGCTGACGGCGGCGCGCGTGAACACGGGCGCCGGTCGTGAACCGTCGGGGGTCGCGAACACAGGCGCGGGGGCGCAGCCCGTGGCGGCGCTCGATGGGCGCCAGGTGGCTCAGCTGCAGGCCGAGATGCTGCGGCAAATTCGCGCGCTGGTGCGCGGCGCCGAGAACGTCGGTGCGCGTTTTGCCGAAGAGGCGCGGCGCATTCATGACGGTGAAACCCGCGGGCGTGCCATTCGCGGCACGGCCACTGAGGAAGAGCGCCAGGAATTGGCGCGCGACGGAATCGCCGTGATGCCCGTTCCCGACTTTCTCGACGACGATCGGCTGCAGTAGCGCTACCGCAACGGTCGTTACATGACGCGGCTGCGGTATTCGCCGGTGCGCGTGTCGATCTCGATTTTGTCGCCAATTTCACAGAACAGCGGAACATTGATGTCCATGCCTGTATTCGTTTTGGCCGGCTTGAGCACCTTGCCCGATGTATCGCCGCGCACCGCGGGCTCGGTATAGGTGATTTCGCGCACCACGATGGTTGGCAGGACGACCGAGATGGCGCGGCCGTCGTAGAACACGACTTCCACGGTCATACCTTCCTCGAGATAGTTCAGCGCGTCGCCCAGGCTGTCGGCCTCGACTTCGATCTGGTTGTATTCGTCGTCCATGAAGACGTACATGGGATCGGCGAAGTACGAGTAGGTGCATTCTTTCTTGTCGAGGACGACGATCTCAAATTTTTCGTCCGCCTTGACGATGGATTCGCTTGGCGAACCGGTCAGCAGATTCTTGAACTTCAGCTTCACCACGGCCGCGTTGCGTCCGGATTTGTTGTATTCGGCTTTCTGCACGACAAGGGCGTTGTTACCAACTGTAACAACATTGCCCACGCGCAGTTCCTGTGCGGATTTCATCGGTTCGAGTACTCCAGGCAGTTGCTTCGCCCGACAGGGTTCGCTCAAACGCCGCAGCGTAAGGCCAAGCAAAGCGTAAAAGTGCAAAGCCCTGTATTTTAGCGCGATCGCCACTGGGTTGCGCAGAATGCAAGGAGCGTAGTTGCCAGATCGGGCAGGCGCCCCAGTGCGTCGGCCCGCTGTCGGCAAGCGGTGTGCCACCGCGCCCGGAGCGGCTGACGCAGCAATTGATCCAGGCGGTTGCGCAGCAGCGGCACGTCGCCCGCGTTCCAGGCGAGAATCGCGTCGGCGGCCGACGCGGGGAGATTCGCCAGCCGCAGCCAGGCCGCGAGCTTGTTCCGGTGTGTCTGCCCGCTTTGCGGGTAGATGTGCCAGATGAGGGGCTTGCCCGCCCAGGTGGCACGCACCAGCGAGTCCTCGCCGCGCACCACGTTCAGGTCGCTGCTCCACAGCAGGCGGTCGAATGCGTCCTGCGTCACGAAAGGGATAGTGCAGAGCTGCACCCGGCCGGTGGCGCGCAAGCCGGGCATCACGCCGTCCGGCATGATGACGATGGCGGCCTGGCCCAGGCCGTCCAGTGCGTCGATCAACGCTTGCGCGGGCGCGTGGCGGTAGCAGAACAGAAAAACCTGCAATGCCCCCGTGCGCAGACTTTGAATGGCGCCTGGCGGCAAGCCGGCGCCGCGCAGCAGCGACCACCTGGCGGCGGGGTCGGCCAGCCAGCGGTCACGCCGCGCGAGCAGGGCGCCTTCGCGCGGCAGTCCGCCCGTCGCCGGCGTGAAGCCGGGGAAGAAGAACGTCTTGACCATGCCGTTCGGCTGCATGGACGGGCGCGCGTGGCAACGCTCCACCCAGGTTTCGGCGCTGAGGTACTCGAGGTTTATCCACAGATAGCGCCGCTGACGTAGCCGCTCGATGAACCGATCGGGCGGGCAGCAGGCGAAGGCCTCCACGGCGACGCCGCGGGGAGCAAGATCGGGCGCCGGGTCGGCCCAGCGGACGATCTCCACACCCGCGATCGTCTGCCCGGCCGCATGCGTGTCGACGTTTGGCTGGATGCGGCGGAATGTGGCCAGGTCGTCGACCCACAGGCGCACGTCGCCGCTGCCCATGAGCGCGCGCAATTGGCGCGCGAGGCGCCAGCAGACGCCAATGTCGCCGAAATTGTCGACGACGCGGCAAAAGACGTCGATGCCGCCGAAAGCGCGTACCCCGCCGTCCGGGAATGCGACATCGGTGGAACCGTTGTCGGCGTCATCCGTCGACCCGCCGGCCATCCGGTTGGATGGCGTATCAGGGCGGGATGGTTCGGCCAGGGGGCTCCGTGGCGGCAAGGAATTCACCAAACGGAATACTAGTGGAAATGCGCCGGCGTAAGATTGGCCTCTTCGGGAATTTCCGGATGCTGCATTTCACCCAGCGGATTGGGAAAGTAGGGAGCGCCACAGTCTTCGCAGTAATCGGCCGCCTGGAGGCCAGGCAGGCGGCGTATGTCCTGTACGCCCAATTCCTTGAGCAGAGCGGCGATCTGGTCGGGCGTGTCGGCCTCGGTGGCGTCGCCGCTGTCGATGATGGCTTCTTCCTTGCTGAGTACCGGCCATACGCAGCCGTAGATGACCTGGTTGCTCTGACGCGTACTGAACCCCACGCGGAATTCTTCCAGAGCCGACTCGCCGCAACCCACGATAGTGGCATGTACCTCGGTGGGCGGGACGCCGACGGCCGTCTGCAGCCAGGTGATGGCTGCCCTGAGCGCCAATGGGCGAACGCGGCGATCGGCTTCCCGATTGTTGACGTAGTAAGCGTCTGGCAGCAGGTATTCGATCGTGCATCCTGTGAACATCGGGCCGAGCAGTTCCGCGCATTCGCGCCGCCAGGTTTGCAGGCACTGGTCGCGCGACGGCGCGTCCTGAACGTCTTCCTGCCAGCGGAATACCGGTACTCCCTGGGGAACCACGATGGCGCCAATGAGGAAGCGTGCATCCGCCAGGATTTCGTCGGCATCCTCGGCCGGCGGGATATTGCAGGACTCGTTTTTCGCACCCAGGGCTGCCAGCCCGAGATTTTGCGTCCAGCCCCAGGTTTGCTGGAACGTTCGGGGCATCTGGTCGAACCCGATGAGTTCCGGCATGAGGAACAGCCGGGCGTCTTGGGCAGCGACGCAGGCAAGCAGTTTTTCCGCCACGCCATCGCGCAGACTTGCCTCGAGTGCTCCGCCGGGGATTCGGTAGCGCGTCCAGGCGACCAGCGGCACCGAGAGCAGGAGCGCGTCGTAGGCGCGGCCGTCAACCGCGAGCGTCGTGGATTCGGAAAGCGTTTCCGCCTGCTCGACCAGAATTTCGTATGCGTCGGCATCCTGGTCCAAGAGATGGTCGAGCACCGACTCGATGTGCTTGTTGCGTCGCCCGCGCAGCAGCTTCCCGATGTGCTGCTCGAGCAGTCTCTCCCAGTAGGTGTCTTCCAGATGGCATCCCGAGAGCGCCAGCGATTTCGTCAGGAAAATCAGGCGCTGGGCGTCTCGGGACAAGCGTGAGGCGTTGGATGGTGTGGTGCGAGGCATGGAGATAGTGTACGCCGCCGCGGCGCGGGCGGTTCGCGCGGCGGTCAGGCCAGAAGATCCTGGTATTCCGCGTGCGCCCGGGTGAAGGCGTCGGCGTATGAGCAGCGCGGTCGCACGCGCCAGCCCTCGCGCCGCGCGGCATCGAGCGCGAAGCGCGTGAGTTCGGCGGCGATGCCGCGGCCGCGCAACACGGGCGGCACCTCGGTGTGCGTGATGGTCATCAGCGTATCCGCCAGCGTGTAATCAAGCACCGATGTCAAGCCGTCGACCACACAGGTGATGCGGTGGTTGAGTGTGTCGTGTTCAAGGACGTGGTTCATGATGGCAGTCTTTGCGGATGCGGCCGTCAGCCCAGCAGGCCTTTGACGCCGTCGCGTTCCTCGAGAAGTTCTTTCAGTGTGTGGTCCATGCGTTCGCGCGAAAAAGCATCGATGTCGAGCCCCGCGACGCGCGTGTATTCCCCGCCCTTCGACGTCACGACGGGGACGCCATACATGATGCCTTCCGGAATGCCGTAGGAGCCGTCGGACGGTACGCCCATGGTGACCCACTTGCCGTCGCTGCCCAGGATCCAGTCGTGAACGTGGTCGACGATGGCGTTCGCCGCCGAGGCCGCCGACGACAGGCCGCGCGCCTCGATGATGGCGGCGCCGCGCTTGCCGACGGTGGGAATGAAAACGTTGCGGTTCCAGGCGTCGTCGTGGATGAGCGCGGCGAGGTTCTGGCCGTCGGCCGTGGCGAAGCGGATGTCGGGATACATGGTGGGGGAATGGTTGCCCCAGACGATGAGCTTTTCAATGTCGCCGACTGCCTTGCCGGATTTGGCCGCCAGTTGTGACAGGGCGCGATTGTGATCGAGCCGCAGCATAGAGGTGAAGTTCTTCGACGGCAGGTCGGGCGCCGACTTCATCGCGATGTACGCATTGGTGTTGGCGGGATTGCCGACCACCAGCACTTTGATGCCGCGACTGGCGACCTTGTTCAGCGCCTTGCCTTGCGCCGTGAAGATTTGCGCGTTCACCTGCAGCAGATCTTTGCGTTCCATGCCTTTGCTGCGCGGGCGCGAGCCCACCAGTATGGCGATGTCCGCGTCTTTGAACGCCTTGAGTGGATCGCTGTACGCGGCCATGCCGGCCAGCAGCGGGAACGCGCAGTCCTCCAGTTCCATCATCACGCCCTTGAGCGCGTTCTGCGCCTTTTCGTCGGGGATTTCCAGAAGCTGGAGGTTCACCGGCTGGTCGCCGCCGAGCATCTCGCCTGCCGCGATGCGGAACAATAGTGCGTAACCGATTTGGCCGGCGGCGCCAGTGACGGCGATGCGTATAGCGGGTTTTGGCATGAATGATCTCCGATGAAGTGCCGATTGAGGTTGTTCGACGATGCGCTGGGTTGGATGGTTTATATTTCGAAAACCGCCTGGAGGCGGGCAATGGCTTTACGCAGTGTAATGCCTTTGATGCCGTGGCGGACGCCGGTCCACCGGCCGTCTTGTATTTCATATAATACCTAATACATAAGATACATGACTATTAGACATAAATTTCGCGGCGTGCGAGAATAACCCTGATGCAAACCGTCATTCGCGTTCACCGCTCGTAATCGCCAGCCACATGCCTGACACCCCTTTGCCGGATCGGCCTTCAATCGTTGGACGTCGCGCGCGCAGCGCCATGTTCAGCCCCCTGTATCAACAGATCAAGGCGCTGCTGCTGCAAAGCCTCGATCGGGGGGAGTGGAAGCCGGGCGAAGCCATTCCCAGTGAATTCGAACTCGCCAGCCGCTTTCAGGTCAGTCAGGGCACGGTGCGCAAGGCGGTGGATGAACTGGCCGCCGAGAATCTTTTGCTGCGCCGTCAGGGCAAGGGTACTTTCGTCGCCACGCACAGTGAACGGCGCGTGCGCTATCGGTTTCTCAGGCTCGCACCCGACAACGGCAAGCCGCCCGTGTCGACCAGCCGAATTCTCGATTGCCGTCATGTCCGGGCGCCGGCCGACGTTGCCCACCTGCTCGATCTGCATCCGACCGGCCAGGCGGTCAATTTGCGCCGGGTTTTGTCGTTCAATCAGATTCCCACGGTTCTCGACGATATCTGGCTGCCCGGTTCGGTGTTCAACGGCCTGACCGCCGAATCGCTGGCGCGCTACCACGGCCCCATGTACGCGTTGTTCGAATCGGAGTTCGGCATCAGCATGGTGCGCGCCGATGAAAAGATCAGGGCGGTGTCGGCGGCCGCCGAGCAGGCCACGCTGCTCGAGGTGGCGCCAGGCAGTCCCCTGCTGTTCGTCGAGCGCTTGTCGTACACCTACGGAGACCGGCCAGTCGAGGTGCGCCGCGGCGCGTACGTCACCACACAATTCCATTACAGAAATAGCCTGAATTAGCGAGACCATCATGTCCGACACTGTGTCGCAATCGCGTCCCCGGTACCGCAATCTCGGCTTGCCGCGGTTGCTGGGCTATCGGCTGCCGCTGGCGGGAAAATCGTCGATCATGCACCGTGTAAGCGGTGTCTTGTTACTCTTCTGCCTGCCGCTGGTGATCGTGCCGCTGTTCGCCTCCAGCGTCTCTTCGCCCGCGCGGTTCGCGCTCATGCACGCGTGGGTGGCGAATCCGTTGTGCAAGATCGTTCTGCTCGCGCTGATCTGGGCGTTCCTCCACCATTTCTGCGCCGGCATTCGCTACCTGACGCTCGATCTGCACCTGTGGGACGACAAGATCAATGCGCAGAGAACCGCTGGCGTCGTGTTCGGCGTCAGTCTGATCCTGACCGCGATTTTCGGCCTCGAACTGTTTGGAGTCTGGTGATGGCAACCCGTGAACGCATTGGTACCAAACGTCTCGTGGTGGGGGCGCATTATGGTGCGCGCGATTTCATCGTCCAGCGCGTCACCGCCGTCATCATGGCGGTATACACCATCGTGGTCTGCCTCACCCTGATCTTCACGTCGAATCTGGATTTCGACAGCTGGCGCCATCTGTTCTCGTTCCGCGTCATTGGGTTCCCCCTGGGGCAGACTCTGGCGTCGCTGGCGTTTCTGTCGCTCGCGTGGCACGCCTGGGTGGGGGCGCGCGACATCTGGATGGATTACGTCAAGCCAACGGGCCTGCGTTTGCTGTTCCACGCGGTCAGCGCATTGTGGGTGGTGGGTTCCGCCATCTACTTTCTCAAAACTCTCTGGAGCTTGTAAACCGTGGCCGCTGTCAAAAAATCCATCCCCCACCGTCAGTTCGACGTGATTGTCGTGGGCGCCGGAGGGGCCGGCCTGCGCTGTTCGCTACAGCTTGCCCAGGCCGGTCTCACGGTGGCGGTGCTGTCGAAAGTATTCCCGACCCGTTCGCATACGGTGGCGGCGCAGGGCGGCATCAGCGCGTCGCTGTCGAACATGAGCGAGGACGACTGGCACTGGCACATGTACGATACGATCAAGGGGTCCGACTGGCTGGGTGATCAGGACGCCATCGAGTTCATGTGCCGCGAGGCTCCCAACGTGGTTTACGAGCTCGAACACTTCGGCATGCCGTTCGACCGCAACCCCAACGGCACCATCTATCAGCGGCCTTTCGGCGGCCACACCGCCAATTTCGGCGAGAAACCCGTGCAGCGCGCCTGTGCCGCTGCCGATCGCACCGGGCATGCGCTGCTGCATACGCTTTATCAGCGCAATGTGGCGGTGCATACACAGTTTTTTGCCGAATGGATGGCGCTCGACCTTCTGCGCAACGACGCCGGCGATGTCCTGGGAGTCACGGCGCTCGAGATCGAAACCGGCGATATCTACGTGCTCGAAGCCAAGGCAACGGTGCTCGCGACCGGCGGCGCCGGGCGCATCTGGGCCGCAACCACCAATGCCTACATCAATACGGGCGACGGGCTCGGCATGGTGGCACGCGCCGGCTTGCCGCTCGAAGACATGGAATTCTGGCAGTTCCACCCCACCGGGGTGGCTGGCGCCGGGGTGCTCATCACAGAAGGCGTGCGTGGCGAAGGCGGCATTCTGCTCAATAAAGACGGCGAGCGCTTCATGGAGCGCTATGCGCCCACGCTGAAAGATCTCGCGCCGCGCGATTTCGTATCGCGTTCCATGGATCAGGAGATCAAGGAAGGGCGGGGTTGCGGATCCGACCACGACTACATTCTGCTCAAGCTCGATCATCTGGGCGCGGCCACGATCAAGAAACGATTGCCGTCGATTCGCGAAATCGCCATCAAGTTCGCCAACGTCGACCCCATCACCGAACCCATACCCGTGGTGCCCACGATCCACTATCAGATGGGCGGCATTCCGGCCAGCCGCTACGGCCAGGTGCTCAACCACGTCAACGGCGAGGAAAAAGTGGTCAATGGCCTCTACGCCATCGGCGAATGCGCCGCCGTGTCGGTACATGGCGCCAACCGGCTGGGCACCAATTCGCTGCTCGACCTGGTCGTGTTCGGCCGCTCGGCTGGCAACCACATCGTTGCCGCACATCTCGAGCGCCAGCACCTTCATCAGCCGGTGCCGCAGTCGTCCATCGACTACTCCCTGGGCCGCGTCGATGCGCTCGAGCACCGCAAGTCCGACGAAACCGTCACGGAACTGGGTAATGCCATTCGCGCATCCATGCAGCATCATTGCGGGGTGTTCCGTTCGCTCGATCTGCTCAACGAGGGTGTCAGCCAGATCGAGGCGCTCGCCAAGCGGGTTGCGAACGTTTCATTCAAAGACAAGTCGAAGGTATTCAATACCGCTCGCTGCGAGGCGCTTGAACTCACCAACATGATCGAGGTTGCGCGGGCCACGACGAAGTCCGCCGCCAACCGCTTCGAGAGTCGCGGCGCGCATTCGCTCAAGGAATACCCCGAGCGTGATGACAAAAACTGGTTGCGCCACACGCTCTGGTTTTCCGAGGGCGGGCGCCTCGATTACAAGCCCGTGCACCTGAAGCCGCTATCGGTCGACAGCTTCCCGCCGAAAGCCCGCACCTTCTGAGAGCAAGGATGCCGAAATGAGTCAGACACGCACCGTCAAATTTGAAATTTACCGCTACGACCCGGAAAAAGACGAGCGGCCGTACATGCAGAAGCTCGACGTCGAGCTGGCGCCCACCGACAAAATGCTGCTCGACGCCATTTTGCGCATCAAGAACACCATCGACGACAGTCTGACGCTGCGCCGGTCGTGCCGCGAGGGTGTGTGTGGTTCCGATGCCATGAACATCAACGGCAAAAACGGCCTGGCCTGCATCACCAATCTGCGCGAGCTCAAGGAACCCATCGTGCTGCGCCCGCTACCCGGGCTGCCGGTGGTGCGCGACCTCGTCGTGGACATGACCGACTTCTACAATCAGTATTACTCGATCAAGCCGTACCTGATCAACAGTGAGCCGCCGCCCGAGCACGAACGCCTGCAGACGCCGGAAGCGCGTGAAGAGCTCAACGGTCTGTACGAATGCATTCTGTGCGCCTGCTGCTCGACGGCATGCCCGTCGTTCTGGTGGAACCCCGACAAGTTCGTGGGTCCCGCGGGGTTGCTGCAGGCTTATCGCTTCATCGCCGACTCGCGCGACAACGCAACTGGCGAACGTCTCGACAACCTGGATGATCCCTACCGACTGTTCCGCTGCCACACCATCATGAACTGCACCGACGTCTGCCCGAAAGGGTTGAACCCGTCGCGCGCAATCGGCAAGATCAAAGAAATGCTGGCGCGCCGCGCCATCTAGACCTGACACCCGGATCAAACGACGAGCCTTCGATGAGACCGCTGTCCAATCATGAGCGCGCACGCCTGCGGTGGCAGGCTCGCCGCGGCTTGCTGGAGAACGATCTGATCCTCACGCGATTTCTGGATCGGTACGAGGCGCGCCTGACCGATGCGGATGTCTCGGCCCTTATGCTGTTGCTGGAGATGGGAGATAACGATCTGCTCGATGTCTTGCTCGCCAGGGCGGAACCGAAGGGGAAGTACGATGTCCCGCAGGTTCACGACTTGATCGGGCGGGTGCGCGCACTGTAATTTTTAAGGAATGCACGATGCAACCATCAAATAAGAAAGCCACACTATCGTTTTCCGACGGCAGCCCCTCCGTCGATCTGCCGGTTTACAAAGGCACGCTCGGGCCCGATGTCGTCGACATCCGTGCGCTCTATCACGACGCGCATGTATTCATGTACGACCCGGGGTTTCTGTCCACGGCAGCGTGCCAGTCGAGCATCACATTCATTGATGGCGAGAAAGGGCGCCTGCTCTACCGCGGCTATCCCATCGAGCAGCTCGCCAAGACCTGCGATTTCATGGATATCTGCTATCTGATTCTCAACGGCGACCTGCCCGATGCGAAACAGAAGGCGGCGTTCGATTCGCTGGTCACCCATCACACCATGGTCAACGAGCAGATGCACGTGTTTCTGCGCGGGTTCCGTCGCGATGCGCATCCCATGGCCATACTGACCGGGCTGGTCGGCGCGCTGTCGGCGTTCTATCACGACTCGACCGACATCACCAATCCGCGCCATCGCGAAGTCTCTGCCATCCGTCTCATCGCGAAGATGCCCACGCTGGTGGCGATGGCGTACAAGCACTCCATCGGCGAGCCTTACATTTACCCCAAGAACGACCTTTCCTATACCGGCAACTTCCTGCGCATGATGTTCGCCACGCCGTGCGAAGACTATCAGGTCAATGATGTGGTCGAGCGCGCGCTCGACCGCATCTTCGTGCTGCATGCCGACCACGAGCAGAATGCGTCCACGTCCACGGTGCGGCTGTGCGGGTCGTCGGGCACCAATCCTTTTGCCGCCATCGCGGCGGGGGTCGCGTGCCTGTGGGGCCCCGCCCACGGCGGCGCCAACGAGGCCTGCCTGCACATGCTCGAACAGATTCAGGCGCGCGGCGGCGTCGACAAGCTGGGCGAATTCATCAAGCAGGTGAAAGACAAGAGCTCGGGCGTGCGCCTGATGGGGTTCGGGCACCGCGTCTACAAGAATTATGACCCGCGCGCGAAGCTCATGCAGCAAACTTGCAAAGAGGTGCTTGCCGCGCTGGGCCTCGAGAACGACCCGCTGTTCAAGCTTGCCATGGCGCTGGAACACATCGCGCTGGAAGATCCGTATTTCATCGACCGCAAGCTCTACCCCAACGTCGACTTCTATTCCGGCATCGTGCAGCGGGCCATCGGCATTCCGCGCTCGCTGTTCACGGCCATTTTCGCGCTCGCCCGCACCGTCGGCTGGATCGCGCAATGGAACGAAATGCTGTCCGATCCGGAATACAAGATTGGCCGTCCACGCCAGTTGTACATGGGGCACGCTGTGCGTGACGTCAAGCGTTGAGCCCGCGTTCCGGCGCTGTGAAAAGCACTGAGGAGATCACACCAGGCGTCTGAGGGCGTGCGCTTTGTCACGTGGCAAAACGCACGCCGCGATGGTGGGCCGGGGCGGTATACTGATCGTCAATACGGCTTGTCAAGGCGCCCGTACGTTGCCTTCTGCCCCGCTATCCGCTATTCGGTCTGGCCGTGTCGCGGAAGGTTGTCCTGCATCAGAACGAGTCAAACACTCGGATAGGTGAAGCGAATGTCATCGGTAATTGAACTTAAGTCGAATTCCTACCTGTACGGTAGCAACGCACCTTATGTCGAGGGACTCTACGAGTCTTATCTCGACGATCCCGGCTCCGTGCCGGACGAATGGCGCGATTATTTCGACGATCTGCAGCACACCCCGGCCGTCGATGGCCGCACGGTGCGCGATCAGGCGCATGGACCCATCATCGCGTCGTTTGCGCAGCGCGCCAAAAGCAATGGCTTCGCCGTGCGCGTCAAGGCGCCCGACCTGGCGGTGGCGGGCCGCCAGGTGTTCGTGCAGTCCATCATCGCGGCCTA
Organism: Candidimonas sp.; assembly: GCA_004298545.1. Lineage (GTDB taxonomy): Bacteria > Pseudomonadota > Gammaproteobacteria > Burkholderiales > Burkholderiaceae_B > SCQX01. Next base: position 18,362 of record SCQX01000026.1, read on the forward strand.
CCGTACGCTGGGCGTGCGTCTGGCGCAGCTCGATCCGCTCAAGCGCCACGACCGCCCCGTCATTCCCGAGCTCGATCCCGCATTCTACGGGCTGAGCGAGGGTGATCTCGATCAGGTCTATTCGGCGACCAATACCTACTTCACCAAAGCCGACACGATGACGATGCGCGACATCCTGAAGGCCTTGCGCGATACCTATTGCCGCAACGTCGGTGTCGAATTCATGTACATCTCCGACCCTGCCGGCAAGCGCTGGATTCAGGAGCGCCTCGAATCGACGCTGGGCACGCCAAACTATTCGGCCGAGCGCAAGCGCTACATTCTGCAGCAGGTCACCGATGCCGAGGGCTTCGAGCGTTTCCTGCACACGAAGTATGTCGGTCAGAAGCGCTTCTCGCTGGAAGGCGGTGAAAGCTTCATTGCGGCAATGGACGAGGTCGTCAATCGCGCCGGCGAAAGCGGTGTTCAGGAAATCGTCGTGGGCATGGCTCACCGCGGCCGCCTGAATCTGCTGGTCAACATCATGGGCAAGATGCCGGGCGACTTGTTCGCGGAATTCGAAGGCAAGCACACCGAAGGGCTCACCGACGGCGACGTCAAGTACCACAACGGCTTCTCGAGCGACCTGTCGACGCGTGGCGGTCCGATTCACCTTTCGCTGGCTTTCAACCCGTCGCATCTCGAGGTCGTCGATCCAGTAGTCGAGGGCAGCGTGCGCGCGCGCCAGGACCGGCGCGGCGATGCGCACCGTGAAGAAGTGCTGCCGGTGCTGGTGCATGGCGATGCGTCCTTCGCCGCGCAAGGCGTCGTCATGGAAACGTTGAACCTGGCGCAGACGCGCGGTTACGGCACGGGCGGCACGCTGCACATCGTCATCAACAACCAAATCGGCTTCACCACGTCCGACCCGCGCGACACGCGCTCCAGTCTGTATTGCACCGACGTCGTCAAAATGATCGAGGCGCCGGTGTTCCACGTGAACGGCGATGATCCCGAAGCGGTGGTGTACGTCACCAATCTGGCGCTCGATTACCGGCGCGAATTCCACCACGATGTCGTGGTCGACATCGTCTGCTTCCGCAAGCTGGGTCACAACGAGCAAGACACGCCGTCGCTCACGCAGCCGCTCATGTACAAGAGCATCGGCAAGCATCCCGGCACCCGCAAGATCTATGCCGACAAGCTGGTGGCCCAGGGTGTGCTGGCCGAGGGCGAACCCGATGCGATGGTGAAGACCTACCGCCAAATCATGGAAGACGGGCGCCACACCGTCGAACCGGTGCTGACGGATTATCAAAGCAAGTACGCCATCGACTGGTCGCCGTTCCTCAATGCCAAGTGGACCGATCAGGTAGACACCGGCGTGCCGCTGGCTGAACTCGTGCGCATCGGCGAGCGCATCACCACCGTTCCTGAAGGCTTCACGCTGCATCCGCTGGTCAGCAAGCTGCTCAACGACCGCCGCAGCATGGTGCGCGGCGAACACAAGCTCGATTGGGGCATGGGGGAACATCTGGCATTTGCAACGCTCGTTTCCACCGGTTATGCGGTTCGCATCACGGGCCAGGATTCGGCGCGTGGCACGTTCTCCCACCGTCATGCGGTGCTGCACGACCAGAAGCGGGAACGCTGGGACGCGGGCACCTATCTCCCGCTGCGGCATGTGTCCGATAACCAGGCATCGTTCCTGGTCATCGATTCGGTGCTGTCGGAGGAGTCGGTCCTGGCGTTCGAGTACGGCTACGCGGCGGCGGCGCCCAACGCGCTGACCATCTGGGAAGCGCAATTCGGCGATTTTGCCAACGGCGCGCAAGTGGTGATCGACCAGTTCATCACCTCGGGCGAGGCGAAATGGGGCCGCCGCTGCGGGCTGACGCTGATGCTGCCGCACGGCTATGAAGGCCAGGGGCCGGAACATTCGTCGGCGCGCATCGAGCGCTATCTGCAGCTGTGCGCCGACAACAATATCCAGGTCGTGCAGCCGACCAACAGCGCGCAGATTTTCCACGTGCTGCGCCGCCAGATGATTCGCCAGTTTCGCAAGCCGCTCGTCATTTTCACCCCCAAATCGCTGCTGCGGCACAAGGACGCCGCGTGTGAACTCGACGAGTTCGTCAGCGGCCAGTTCCAGTCGGTGATTGGCGAGCAGGACACGACGCTCGATCCCGATGGCGTCAAGCGGGTTCTGATTTGCACCGGCCGGGTGTACTACGACCTGATGCACGCGCGCGCCGAGGGCAAACGCACTGATCTGGCGATCGTGCGCATCGAGCAGCTCTATCCGTTTGCGCACAAGGCGCTGCAGACAGAATTGCAGAAGTACAAGAACGCCAAGGAACTGGTCTGGGTGCAGGACGAACCGCAGAACCAGGGGGCATGGTTCTACATACAGCATCACTTGACCGAGAACATGATCGAAGGGCAAAAGCTGGGTTATGCGGGCCGGCCGGCATCGGCGTCACCGGCCGTGGGCTATCTCGCCAAGCACCAGGAGCAGCAGCGCAATCTTCTCGAGCAAGCCCTCGCGCCAAAGTTCAAAGGCTTTCAGCTAGCCAAATAATTTCATCTCTCACATGACGGAACCCATACACCATGGCCATCACTGACGTTGTCGTGCCACAGCTTTCGGAGTCGGTCTCCGAGGCAACCCTGCTGAATTGGAAAAAGCAGCCGGGTGAAGCTGTCGAAGCCGATGAAACCCTGATCGAGGTTGAGACCGACAAGGTCGTTCTTGAAGTACCGGCGCCCGTTTCAGGCGTGCTGACGGAAATCGTCAGAGGCGATGGCAGTACTGTGACGTCGGGCGAGGTGCTGGCGCGCATCGATACGGAAGCCAAGGCAAGCGCCGCACCCGCACCCGTTCAGGCTGCGCCGGCGGCCGCCGGCGGCCAAGCCACCCCAGCCGTGCCGCGGGCGGCGCCGAAGGTGGCGGTCGCGCCGTCTGCCCCCGCCGCGCCGGCGCGGGCCGCATCGCCCGCGGCCGCCAAAATCCTGGCCGAGAAAGGGGTCGATCCGGCGTCCGTGGCGGGTACCGGGCGCGGTGGCCGCATCACGAAGGGCGATGCCGTGCAGGCGGGCGACCAAGTCGCGTCCAAGGCGCCGGCCCCCGCCGCGCCAATGACGCCGCCGCTATCGCTCGACGGGCGCCCCGAGCAGCGTGTTCCCATGAGCCGGTTGCGCGCGCGCGTGGCCGAGCGTCTGTTGCAGTCGCAATCGGAAAATGCCATTCTCACGACGTTCAACGAAGCCAACATGCAGGCGATCGTCAACTTGCGTGGCCGCTACCGCGAGGCGTTCGAGAAGGAATACGGGATCAGGCTCGGGTTCACTTCGTTCTTCGTCAAGGCGGCCGTGGCGGCACTCAAGAAATATCCCATCGTCAACGCGTCGATCGACGGCAAAGACATCATCTACCACGGTTACTTCGACATCGGGGTGGCGGTGAGCAGCCCGCGCGGCCTCGTCGTGCCCATCATCCGCAACGCCGATCAGTTGTCGATCGCCGATATCGAGAAGCAGATCGCCGACTTCGGGGCGCGGGCGCGCGATGGCAAGCTTGGGCTCGAAGACCTCACGGGCGGCACGTTCTCGATCTCGAACGGCGGCGTATTCGGGTCCATGCTGTCCACGCCCATCATCAATCCGCCGCAGGCGGCCATTTTGGGCATACACGCCACCAAAGATCGCCCCGTGGTGGAAAACGGTGAAATCGTCATTCGACCCATGAATTTCCTGGCGCTGTCTTACGATCACCGCATCATCGATGGCCGCGAGGCGGTGCTGGCGTTGGTCGCCATCAAAGAGGCGTTGGAAGATCCGCAGCGCATGCTGCTCGAGCTGTAAGGGTTCACCGATTTTCCAACTGACATAGCGAGTCTATCATTATGGCCAAACAATTCGATGTCGCCGTCATCGGCGGCGGCCCGGGGGGCTATGTGGCCGCCATCCGCGCGGCGCAACTGGGTCTGTCCGTCGCCTGCGTGGACGACTGGAACAATGCGCAAGGCAAGCCGGCGCCAGGCGGCACCTGTACCAATATCGGCTGCATTCCATCCAAGGCGTTGTTGCAGTCGTCGGAATACTACGAGCAGGTGAAGACTCATTTCGTCGAACATGGCATCGAAGTCGACGGCCTGAAACTCGATCTCGGCCGGCTGCTGGCGCGCAAGAACACCATCGTCAAGCAGAGCAACGACGGTATTCAGTATCTGTTCAGGAAAAACAAGGTCGCGTTCCTGCACGGCACGGGCTCATTTGCCGCGCAGGTCGATGGCGGCTGGGCGATCAACGTGTCGGGCCAGTCGCAAGAACAGTTGGTCGCGCGCCATGTGATCGTTGCCACCGGATCGCTGCCGCGCGCGCTGCCAGGCCTGCCATTCGACGAGAAGCTGGTTTTGTCCAACGACGGCGCGCTGGGCATCGACCCGGTTCCGCAAACGCTTGGCATCATCGGGGCGGGCGTGGTCGGCCTTGAATTGGGCAGTGTCTGGCGCCGTCTGGGCGCGCAAGTCACCATTCTCGAGGCAATGCCCGATTTCCTCGCAGCGGTCGACCGGGAAGTGGCCGCGGAGGCCGGGAAACGCTTTGCCAAACAGGGCCTGGTTGTGCATACGGGCGCCAAGATCGGCGAGGTCAGGCCGTCGGCCGACGCGGTCGACGTGCTCTGGACGGATGCAGCGGGTGCCCAGCAGACATTGGCGGTCGATCGGCTCATCGTGTCCATCGGCCGGGTGCCGAATACCGCCAGCCTACGCGCGGATGCGGTTGGCCTGCGGCTGGATGAACGCGGGTTCATCGCCGTCAACGACGACTGTCAGGCCAATTTGACCAACGTATGGGCGATCGGCGACGTCGTGCGCGGCCCCATGCTGGCGCATAAGGCCAGCGAGGAAGGCGTCGCGGTGGCCGAGCGCATCGCGGGCCAGCATGGCCACGTGAATTTCGACACTATCCCGTGGGTCATCTATACCTCGCCCGAGATCGCTTGGGTGGGCCGGACCGAGCAGCGGCTCAAGACCGAGGGGCGCGCATATCGCGCCGGCAGCTTCCCGTTCATGGCCAACGGCCGCGCGCGCGCGCTGGGCGATACCGCCGGCTTCGTCAAGGTGTTGGCCGACGCCAAGACGGATGAAGTCCTTGGCGTGCACATCATAGGCCCCATGGCGTCGGAACTGGTGGCCGAGGCGGTCACGGTCATGGAATTCCGCGGCGCATCCGAAGACATCGCGCGCATCTGTCATGCGCATCCCACCTTGTCCGAGGCAGTCAAGGAAGCCGCTCTCGCGGTGGACAAACGCGCTCTGAATTTCTGATGCCGGCGGCACGTTTCGTGAATGTTCGCGAGTATTACCAGAAGGCGCTGGACGAACGCGGCTACCGGCCCGACGCGGCGCAGCTGGCGGCGGTCGAGCGGCTGCAGCGCTACTTCGACGACTGGGTCGTGTTCCGGCGCGCCCGCTCGTCGACGCTCAAGAAGATATTCCGTCGACCCGACGTACCCCGTGGCGTCTATCTGTGGGGCGGCGTGGGGCGCGGCAAAAGTTTTCTCATGGACGCGTTCTATCTCACGGTTCCGGTATCGCGCAAGACCCGTATTCATTTCCATGAATTCATGCGCAGCGTTCATCGCGAGCTCGAGCTCGTTCATGGGCAACCCGATCCGCTGGACGTCGTCGCCACGCGTGTTGCCAAGCGGTACCGTCTGATCTGCTTCGATGAATTCCATGTCTCCGACATTGCCGACGCGATGATTCTTTACCGCCTGTTGCGGCGCCTGTTCGAACTGGGCACATCGTTCGTCATGACGTCCAACTATGAGCCGTCCACCCTGTACCCGGACGGCCTGCATCGCGATCGCATCCTGCCGGCGATTGCCTTGATCGAAGCACGCATGGACGTGCTCAATGTGGATGGCGGTATCGACTACCGGCACCGTGCCCTGGCGCAGGTGCGCACTTACCTGACACCCATCGGCGCGGGAACGACTGACGAGCTGCGCGCCAATTTCAAGCGCCTGTCGGATACGGCGCCGCAAAAGCCCGTTCTGGAGGTCGGGCATCGCGAGATCCAGGCGGTGGCGCTAAGCGGCAGCATCGTCTGGTTCGACTTCGCGACGTTGTGTGGCGGTGCGCGATCACAGGACGATTATCTCGATCTGGCGAAACGTTTTCGCACGATCATTCTCTCCGACGTGCCGCGCATGGATGCTCGCGACGCCTCGGCCGCCCGCCGCTTCACGTGGCTGATCGACGTCCTGTACGATCACCGCGTGAAGCTGATCATGTCGGCACAGTGCGCGCCCGAGGCGTTATATACTCGGGGGCCGATGGTCGTCGAATTTCAGCGCACGGTCTCGCGGTTGAGCGAGATGCAAACGCTGGAATACCTGGAATCGCAGCAGCGCCACGCTGTCGAACTTTAGTGCCCTGTCCTGGGGCGCCTTCACCCTGCTTCGAGACGACAATAGCCAATGAATACGCGCGTTCTGACCGGCATCACCACTTCGGGAACGCCGCACCTGGGCAATTTCGCCGGCGCCATCCGCCCCGCCATTCAGGCCAGTCTGCGGCCCGGCGTCGACGCATTTTTCTTCCTTGCCGACTACCATGCGCTGATCAAGTGCGATGATCCGGCGCGCATCAGCCGGTCGCGCATCGAAATCGCGGCAACCTGGCTTGCGGCCGGGCTGGATCCCGAAAGGGTGACGTTCTATCGCCAGTCCGACATTCCGGAAATACCCGAACTGTGCTGGATGCTGACTTGTGTGACCGCCAAAGGGCTGATGAACCGCGCGCATGCCTACAAGGCCGCCGTGGATCAGAATCTGGCGAAGGGCGGGGAGCCCGACGACGGAATCTCCATGGGTCTGTTCTCGTATCCAGTGCTGATGGCGGCCGACATTCTGATGTTCAATGCCAACCGGGTGCCGGTCGGGCGCGACCAGGCGCAGCATCTGGAAATGGCACGCGACATCGCTCAGCGCTTCAATCATCTGTATGGGCGGGGCGGTGACTATTTCGTGCTGCCCGAGGTGCAGATCGACGAGGAAGTCGCAACGCTACCTGGCCTGGATGGGCGCAAGATGTCGAAGAGCTACGACAATACGATCCCCCTGTTCGAAGGTGGTGCGAAAGCCACGGCCGACGCGGTCATGCGCATCGTCACCGATTCGCACAAGCCGGGCGAGCCGAAGAACGCCGCGGACTCCGCGCTCTATACGATTTATCGCGCATTTGCGCCGCGCGAGGCGTCCGAGCGGTTCCGCCGCGACCTCGAAGAGGGGCTGGGGTGGGGCGACGCAAAAACGCAGCTGTGCAAGCGGATTGAAACCGAGCTCGGCCCCCTGCGCGAGCGCTACGCGCATCTCATGGCCAATCCGGGTTACATAGAAGATGCCTTGCAGGCTGGTGCCGAGAAGGCAAGGCGGCTGTCCGCGCCCACCATGGAGCGGCTGCGCGAGGCGGTCGGGCTGGTGCGTGGTGGCGCCGCCACGGTCACCGGGCGCGTGGCAAAGCCGGCCGCGCGGCACGCGCGATTCGTCAGTTTCCGTGACGAAGCGGGCGGGTTCCGCTTCCGGCTGATCGCGGCCGATGGTGCGCAGCTCATGCTCTCGCGTGCCTTCGACGACCCAAAGGAGGCGGGCGGGGTCATGCGGCGCTTGCAGCATCACGCCATCGCCGCCTTCCGCGACGAGCAGGGTGGCGCGGTGATGGTGACCGTCGACGATACGCCCGTCGGGCAATTCGATTCCGCTCTACGCGAGCGCGTGCGGGAAGCTCTGGCCAACCTGGGTGGGAAACCGTCGTAGGACTCCGCCCGCATTTCGTTACCGCTTCAGCCTGGCGAATGCGGCGGCCATGGCCCCGACGCTTGCGGGGTCGACGGCCTCGCGTCGGGCTCGTTGCCGTGTGTCGGCGCTGTTCGCTGCGCGATTCGCACTGCCGTGCGCGCCGATGGACGGGTCGTCGAGCCGCATGGTCAGGGCGATGCGCTTGCGTGCCGCATCCACGTCTTGAACCTTGACTGTCACGGGCTGCCCGACGCGTACGACATCGCGCGGGTCCTTCACATACTTGTCGGCGAGTGCCGAGACGTGAACCAGGCCGTCCTGGTGCACGCCGATGTCGACGAATGCGCCGAAATTGGCCACGTTGGTCACCACGCCTTCCAGGATCATGCCGGTGCGCAGGTCCTGGAGAGTCTCGATGCCCTCCTGGAATGTCGCGGTCTTGAATTCAGGGCGCGGGTCGCGCCCCGGTTTTTCCAGTTCGGCAAAGATATCGCGCACGGTGGGCAGGCCGAAGCGCGTATCCGTGAAGTCGGCGGGAGACAGGCCCTTGAGGGCGCCCGGTTGTTTCATGACCTGGTTGGCGCCGAGCTTGATTCGATTCAGGATGCGCTCGGCCACCGGATATGCCTCGGGATGCACGGCCGAAGCATCCAGCGGGTTGTCGCCGCCGTGGATGCGCAGGAAGCCGGCGGCCTGCTCGAAGGCCTTGTCGCCGAAGCGCGCCACGTTGCGCAGGCCGGCGCGGTTGGTGAAGGCCCCGTGTTCGTCGCGCCATGCCACGATGTTTCCGGCCAGCGCCGTGTTGAGCCCCGACACTCTGGCCAGCAGCGCCGGCGACGCGGTGTTGACATCCACCCCCACCGCATTGACGCAATCTTCCACGACGGTGTCGAGCGCCCGTGCCAGTTCGCGCTGGCTGACGTCGTGCTGGTATTGTCCGACGCCGATTGCCTTCGGCTCGATCTTGACCAGCTCGGCGAGCGGGTCCTGCAGCCGCCGTGCGATGGAGACCGCGCCGCGCAGGCTGACATCCAGATCCGGGAACTCGCGCGCGGCCAGTTCCGAAGCCGAGTACACCGAGGCGCCTGCCTCCGACACCACGGCGCGTGTCAGGGAAGATTCCGGAAATCGCGCTCGCATGTCGGCCACCAGCTTTTCGGTTTGGCGCGAAGCGGTGCCGTTGCCGATGGCCACCAGCGCTACGCCGTGCCGTGCAGCCATCGTTGCCAATGTGGTCATGGCTCTGTCACGCTCGCGCCGTGGTTCGAATGGGTAGATGGTTGCCGTATCGAGCAGCTTCCCGGTGGAGTCGACCACTGCCACCTTGACCCCGGTGCGTATGCCAGGATCCAGACCCATGATCGGCTTTGGGCCGGCCGGTGCCGCCAGCAGCAAGTCCTTGAGGTTGGCCGCGAACACGTGGATGGCTTCCCGCTCCGCGCTTTCGCGCAGCCGTGCGAGGAATTCCGCTTGGAAGGCTGGCAGTAGTTTGACGCGCCAGGTCCAGCGACAGACTTCGCCCAACCATCGTGCGCGTGGCGCGCTGTCGGCGGCAAAACCGGCGCCGATGCCGAGCGTGTGCGCGATGCGCTCGACGCAGGGGTGTGGCGAGAGCGTGTCGCGTTCGGGTTCCAGGCCGATGCGCAGGTCTAGAACGCCCTGGCGGCGGCCCCGCAGCAGCGCCAGTGTCCGGTGCGATGGCAGCGAACGCAGCGTTTCCCTGAAGTTGAACCAATCGCGGAAATTGCTGCCTTCGTTCTCTTTGCCGTCGATGACCGTGGCATAGAGCAGACCCGTGTTCCAGAGATAGTCGCGGAGATCGGCGAGCAGCGTGGCGTGTTCGGCGAAGCGTTCCGCCAGGATATCGCGCGCGCCGCCGAGCGCCGCCTGAGCGTCGTGGATCGCTGCCGCGGGGTTCAGGTAGGCGGACGCGGTGTCCTGCGGGTCGCCGCCCGTGGCGGCCAGTATGGCGTCGGCCAGCCCTTCCAGGCCTGCTTCGCGTGCTTTCTGGGCGCGTGTATGGCGCTTGGGCTTGTAGGGGGCGTAAAGGTCTTCCAGGCGCTGCTTCGTGTCCGCCGCCTTGATGACGCGCGTCAGTTCGCCACTCAACTTCCCTTGCTCGTGAATCGATTCCAGGATTGCCTTGCGGCGCGCTTCCAGCTCCCGCACATAGAGGAGGCGAGTTTCCAGGCCGCGTAACACAGTGTCGTCGAGCCCGCCGGTGGCTTCCTTGCGGTAGCGCGCAATGAAGGGAACGGTGGCGCCTTCGTCCAGCAGTTTGATGGCGGCGGCAACCTGTGCCGGGCGCGCATTCAGCTCGGCCGCCAGCAGCGCGGCGATGTGTGTCGGGTCGGTGTCGAACGAAGGGGTGGCGGCGGTATTCGCCGAAGTGGCAGGGTCGGTCATGGGGCGCGTGGTGGGGAAGCGGGGTGAGGCAGGGCATTTTGCCACAAGCAGTCGGTCCCCGCCGGGCGCCGCGGGTATCATTACGTTCGATTCCTTGAGATTTCATGACCGGGAATGCCTCCATGCTCCTGCGGGAACTGACTGATATCTTCGCGGCCGATGGGCCCATAGCGGCCGCCGTGCCCAACTATCACGCGCGCCAGACACAGCTCGAGATGGCGCAGGCGGTCGACGAGGCCATACGCGACCGTGGCACTCTGGTGGCCGAGGCCGGCACGGGTACCGGGAAAACCTGGGCGTATCTGGTACCGGCGTTCCTCAGCGGCGCCCGGGTGCTGGTGTCGACCGGTACCCGCCCGTTGCAGGATCAGCTCTTTCGGCGCGACGTGCCGCGGTTGCGCGAGGCCCTGGCGTTGCCGGTGCGGGCGGCGTTGCTCAAGGGTCGCAGCAATTACGTGTGTCACTATCATCTGGATCGGCTCTCGCGCGACGACCGGGCCCTGACCTCGCGCGCCGAAGTCACGCAGCTGCGTCGCATTCAGGAATTTGCGCGCCAGACCCGAAGCGGCGACAAGGCGGAACTCTCGACCGTGCCCGAAGACGCCGATATCTGGAACCGGGTCACATCGACGCGTGAGAATTGCCTGGGCCAGGACTGCCCGTTCGTGCGCGAATGTTTCGTGCTCAAGGCGCGCCGCGAAGCGCAGAATGCCGATCTGGTGGTGGTCAATCATGCGTTGTTCATGGCTGACCTGGCGCTGCGGGAAGAAGGCGTGACCGACCTGCTGCCGGAAGTCGATGCCGTCGTCTTCGACGAAGCGCACCAGTTGCCCGACATCGCGACCCAGTTTCTGGGTACCCATGTGTCGTCCCACCAATTGCTCGACCTTGTTCGCATCGTTCAGGCGGCCGGCCTTGCCCACGCCCGCGAAGCCGCGAACTGGGGCGAGGTGGGGCGCGGTCTTGAACAGGCGGCCGGGGATCTGCGGCTGGCGGCCGCCCCCATTGCGACGCTCCCCGGCCGACATGCCACGTTTCAGGCGCTTCCCGATGCGCCCCGGTTCGATGACGCCATGGCGCGTCTGCTTGAACGGCTCGACGACGTTGCGGCGCGGCTCGGCCCCATCGCCCTCGCCCATCCCGATCTCGATGCCGCACTCAAAACTTGCCTGAATCTTCGTCGCGAACTGTTCCGCTGGACTCAGCCGGATCGTGCCGGCCATGACGCATTCACCGCAGCCGACACCGCGGATGCGGGGTACGCGACCGGCCCGGCCGTGCGTTGGGTGGAAGCGGGTCCGCATGCCGTGCGCCTGCATAGCGTGCCGCTGTCGGTATCCAGCGTGTTTTCTAGCTTCCGGCGCGATCATCAAGCGTGGATATTCACGTCCGCCACTTTATCGCTGCAGGGCCGTTTCAATTATTTCGTCGACCGCCTCGGGTTGAAGGACGCCGTTACGCGCCGGTGGGAGTCCCCGTTCGACTACGCAGTGCAGGGAATCCTGTTCGTTCCGCGCGGGCTGCCGCCACCTGGAACCCTGCCATTCGAAGAACGGTTCGTGGAAATGCTGGTGCCGATCGTCCGCGCCTGTCCCGGGGGCGCGCTGGTGCTTTGCACGACGCTGCGGGCGGTTGGCCACATCACTGAATTATTGCGCGCGGCGTTCGCCCCGGAGGATGGTGAACGTTTCGTCCTGAGGCAGGGGGAGGGTTCCCGCCGCAGCCTGCTCGAGCGTTTTCGCGCCGGCGGCCGCATGGTGTTGGTTGGCAGCGCCAGTTTCTGGGAAGGTGTCGACGTACCGGGCGAGGCCCTGACGCTCGTGGCAATCGACAAGCTGCCGTTCGCGCCGCCCGACGACCCGGTGCTCGAAGCGCGGCTGGCGTCATGCCGGGCCAGGGGAGGCAACCCGTTCGTCGAGTTTCAGCTTCCCGAGGCAGCGTTGTCGCTCAAGCAGGGCGCAGGCCGCCTGATACGCTCGGAAACCGACTGGGGCGTATTGGTCGTGGGTGATGGGCGCCTGGTCGACAAGCCCTATGGCAAGCTGTTGTGGCGCGGGTTGCCACCGTTTGCCCGAACCCGCGATGCCGCCCGGGTTCTGGCGTTCCTGACCCAGCGTGGCGCGGCGTCCGGTGGGAGCGTTGCGGCACTCGCCGGGGATGATCGAGGCGCCGAAGTCGGGTGTTCGGATTAGCCAGACGGGACACTAGAACCAGTTGATTGGATTCCAGTAGTTGACGGGCGGGTTGAGGCCTTGCTTGTAGTACTTGCTGTGCGGGAAGTTTTTGTCCAGTACGCGTTTCGCGTCGGCCTGCAGTTTGGGGAGCTTCAGCTTGCCATAGGAAAGAACCATGATGTACAGCGCTTTTTCGGCAATGGGCACGCCCTGGAATTCAGTGATGACCGTCTGTGCGCGGTTGACGGCGGCAACATAGGCGCCGCGTTCATAGTAATACTGTGCGACGTCGACCTCGTGCTGGGCAATCGTGGCGACCAGCCACGTGACGCGCTGCTTCGCATCTCGGGTATAGGGGCTGTTGGGGTAGCGTTTGATGAGTTCATTGAACGCGGCGTACGATTCGCGCAGACCTTTGGGGTCGCGTTCGCTGGGATCCTGGCGTGTGATCTGGCTGAACGCCGCGCTTGGCGGCGTGAAAGTGACCAGTCCCTTCAGATACAGCATGTAATCGGTGCCGGCGTGATTCGGGTATTGCTGCTGGAAGCGGTCGATGGCGGCCAGCGCCTGTTCGGGTTCGTCGTCCTTCCAGTCGACATAGGCCAGGTCGACCAACGCCTGCTGGGCGTAGATGCCAAACGGATAGCGGGATTCTATGGCTTCCAGACGGGTACGCGCATCTTTCCAGTCGGATCCGGCGATCTGGGTGCGCGCGTCTTTGTATAACTGGGCGGCGCTCCAGCCGGCGGTGGGGTCACGGTCGCCTTTGCCGAAGCTGCTGCAGCCTGCGATGAAGGCTGCCGCTGCGAAAATAAGCGTCACTTGCGCGAACCGTTTAAAGCCGGCGAAGCGGAATGGGTCGGTAACGGTGCGGGTCACGAAAACATCCTTGGTGTTAGCATGCTGGCAGAATTATATGATTTGTCGCCATGTCTGATATAGAGTCGTCGCCGCAAAGTGTAGCGCGGGATGCCGCGCAGGAGCGGCCACTTCAGTTTCGCATCCCGTTGCGTGCCACGCCCGATCGACTGGACAAGGTTCTTGCGCGCCTTCTGCCCGAGCATTCGCGCGCCCGTTTGCAGGCGTGGATCGGTGACGGGCATGTGAGGGTCAACGACGCGCCGTGCCGAATTCGGCAAGCGGTCAATCCCGGCGATCGCATCCAGGTATGGGAGCAGGCGGCGCCCGAGTCGCTGGCGTTCACGCCTGAACCCGTCGCGTTCGAAGTCGTCGCGCAAAGCGATGACTGGATCGTCGTGGATAAGCCCGCCGGTCTCGTCACGCATCCCGGCGCGGGGAACTGGCATGGTACGCTGCTCAATGGTCTGCTGTATCGATTTCCCGAGTTGCAGGCGGTGGCGCGTGCCGGCATCGTGCATCGTCTGGACAAGGATACGTCGGGGTTGCTCGTCGTGGCGCGTCACGAGAGGGCTCAGACCCATCTTGTACGCCAGCTGCAGCGGCATGCCGTCGGGCGCGAGTACGTTGCGCTGGTGCATGGCAGGCTGACTGCCGCCGGCACGGTCGAGCGCGACATCGGCCGCGATCCGCGGGTGCCGGTGCGTATGACGGTCGAACGCCCGCTGGCGCCCAAACCGGCTGTCACGCACTATGCGCCCTGCCGTCACGGTACCGCTGACGGCAGGGTGCTCACCGAGCTGGTGTGTCGTCTCGAGACGGGGCGCACGCATCAGATACGGGTGCATCTGTCCAGCCTCGGCCATCCGTTGGTGGCGGATGCCTTGTATGGCGGACGCGCGGTGGCGGGCGCGCGGCGGCAGCTTCTGCATGCCCGCGCCTTGAGTTTCGACGATTTTTCGACAGGTCGCCGCGTGGGCTTTCAATCGGTGCCGGCGGCCGATTTTCAGCGTGTCCTGGAGGCGGTGCAATGGAAGACGTGAGTCGTGCCGACGCGCCTGTTCGCGGCCCCGGCGGCCAGCGCGTGGATTTGCCGCTGGTGTCCGGCCTGTCATGGCCGGGCGTGCGCTACTTTTCCACGACGCGCATGGGCGGTGTCAGCCGCGGCGCGTACGCGTCGTTCAATCTGGGGATGCACACCGGCGACGACCCGGCCCGCGTGCGCGAAAACAGATCGTACCTGCGCGGGCTGCTGCCGGCCGATCCACTCTGGCTCGACCAGGTGCATGGTGGCGAAGTGCTGGATGCCGACAGCCACGAAGACCGCGGTGGCGCGCCGCCGAAAGCCGATGCGGCCGTCACCACGCGACCCGAGTGTGTTCTGGCGATCATGACGGCCGACTGCCTGCCGGTCGTGCTGGCCGATGTCGACGGCACCGTGCTGGGCGTCGCCCACGCTGGCTGGCGGGGCCTCGCCGGGTCGGTACTCGAGCACACGGTGGAGCGCCTGCGCGCCCTGCGCCCGAATGCGCCTGGGTTTCGCGCCTGGATTGGCCCGGCGATCAGCCAGCGCTGCTTCGAGGTGGGCAGTGACGTTTACGCGGCGTTCGTCGATCACGATGCGCAAGCGCGCCACTACTTCGTCAGGAGCGCGCGGGCGCGTGGAAAATGGCTGGCCGATCTGGCGTCGCTTGCGCGCCATCGGCTGACTCGCGCGGGAGTCGAAGACGTGGAGCTCAGCGGCTATTGCACTTACGGGCAACCCGAGCGGTTCTACTCCTACCGCCGCGCCAGCGATACGGGGCGTGGCGCGACCATCGCGTGGCTGCTTCCGCGGCGTGCCTGAACTGGCGGCTACTCTGACTTACCCTGATTGACACCGCCTCGGTTGCGCCTCAACATGGGGCGCTGGGTCTCGAGCCGAGGTATATGAAATGGGCACGCCATCGTCGTCAGAATCGCCTCTCTCGACAAGTGTCCCGCCAAACAGGCTGGCCGAGATCCAGGCCGAGTTCTCGCGCGAGTGGTCACGCATCGCATCCGAGGCGCAGCGTGGCGCCTTGGGGGTTCCCGACGACCGGCGGTTCGCGGCCCAGTCCTGGCTGGCGAATCCGGTGCAGTTGCTGGCCGCGCATCTCTATCTGCTTTCGGCGCGCGCCATGGCGCAAATGGTCGACGCGGCACGAATGCCCGAGGCCGCGCGCCGCCGCTTGCAGTTTTCAGCCATGCAATGGGTCGATGCCGTGTCGCCCGCGAACTTCCTGGCAACCAACCCCGACGCGTTGCGGGCGTTGATCGACAGCCAGGGGCAGACCCTACGGCGTGGTATTGCCAATCTGTTCGGCGATCTGCGCAAAGGGCGCCTGTCGCAAACCGATGAAACGCAGTTTCGCCTGGGCGAGAACGTTGCCGTCACGCCAGGCGCGGTGGTCTTCGAGAACAAGCTGTTTCAGCTCATCCAGTATGCGCCGCTCACCCGTGAAGTGGCGCGCAAGCCGGTGGTCATCGTGCCCCCCTGTATCAACAAGTACTACATACTCGACCTCCAGCCGGCGAACTCGTTCGTGCGTTATGTGGTAGAGCGTGGCTTCACGGTGATGGTAGTGTCGTGGCGCAATCCGTTGCCGTCCGATACCGATCGGATCGATACCGCCACTTGGGGGGATTACCTCCAGGAGGGGGTGCTGCGCGCGCTCGACGTGGCCGCCTCCATCACGAATCAGGATCAGGTCGACGCGGTCGGGTTCTGTGTTGGCGGCACGCTGCTGACATCGGCGCTGGCACTGGCGAAGGCGCGTGGCCGCGATCCGGTCGGCGCGCTCACGCTGCTGGCCACATTGCTCGACTTCAGCGACACCGGGGTACTCGACGTCTTCGTCGACGAGTCACATGCCCGCCTGCGGGACTATCAGCTCGGGCGGGGCGGGATGATGACGGCGCGTGAACTGGCGACGACCTTTTCGTTCCTGCGGCCCAACGAGCTGGTCTGGAATTACGTCGTCGGCAACTACCTCAAGGGCGAGGAGCCGCCAGCGTTCGATCTGCTCTTCTGGAATGCCGACGGCACCAATTTGCCGGGGCCGTTTTTCTGCTGGTATTTTCGCAACACGTACCTCGAGAACCGGTTGAAGACTCCGGGCGGCGTCCAGGTCGACGGTCAGGCGATCGACTTGGGTTCCCTGAATCTGCCGGTCTATATTTTCGGCTCACGCGAAGATCATATCGTTCCCTGGCGCAGTGCTTTTGCCAGTATGAACGTTCTGCGGGGCACGATGCGCTTCGTGTTGGGGGCATCGGGCCACATCGCTGGCGTTGTCAATCCGCCCGGCAGGAAAAAGCGTCACTACTGGACGCATCCCGGGACATACACGCGGACCAATGTTCCGGCCGATGCCGACGCCTGGCTGTCGCGGGCCGATCGGCACGAGGGCAGCTGGTGGCCCGACTGGATTCGGTGGCAGGCCGCGCAAGGCAATGGACGCGTGCCGGCGCGGTCGCGGCTGGGCAATGCGCGCTACAAGCCCATCGAAAAGGCGCCGGGCCGCTACGTGAGGGTGAGGGCGGTATGATGCCTCCGTCGAGTGGTCGTGTGCGGTTGGGAACGAGGTGTGTCGGCCAGCGTGGGGCCTGGAGCAATGTGAGGCCGGACGTTTTTTGAGGAGACGGCGATGAGTGGAAAACTGGCTTACGTAACGGGGGGCATGGGCGGTATCGGCACCTCGATCTGTCACCGCCTGGCCAAGGCGGGTTACGTCGTGGTCGCTGGTTGCGGGCCGAGTCGCAATTTCAAACAATGGCTCGACGAGCAGGCCGCGTTGGGTTATAAGTTCCACGCCTCGGTCGGCAACGTTGCCGATTGGGATTCCACCGTGCATGCTTTCGAGCAGGTAAAGAAGGAACTCGGATCCGTTCAGGTACTTGTCAACAACGCGGGTATCACCCGCGACGGCATGTTCCGCAAGATGAGTTGCGAAGATTGGCGGGCGGTCATCGATACCAACCTCAACAGCCTGTTCAACGTTACCAAGCAGGTGATCGACGACATGGTCAGCGGGCAGTGGGGGCGCATCATCAACATCAGTTCCGTCAACGGACAGAAAGGGCAGTTCGGGCAGACGAATTATTCCACCGCCAAAGCGGGAATCCATGGGTTCACGATGGCGTTGGCGCAAGAGGTTGCGTCCAAGGGCGTGACAGTCAACACCATTTCCCCAGGGTACGTCGGCACGGACATGGTGCGCGCGATTCGGTCCGACGTGCTCGAGAAGATTGTCTCCGCCATTCCGGTGCGTCGTCTCGGCACGCCCGATGAAATCGGGTCGATGGTGGCCTGGCTGGCGTCCGATGATGCGGGGTTTGCCACAGGCGCCGATTTTTCGTTGAATGGCGGGCTGCACATGGGGTAGCCCAGAGCCCCTTTTTCTCGTTTCGATACCGATAGAGTTAGATCAAATCATTGATATGACACAAACCCAATCCTCCGTTTCCGTCCGCCTCATCAAGAAGTATCCCAACCGCCGCCTGTACGACACGCAAACCAGTACGTACATTACGCTGTCCGACGTGAAGGAACTGGTGCTCGACAACGAGGCGTTCCAGGTGGTCGATGCGAAGTCCGGGGACGATCTGACTCGCAGTATTCTGCTGCAGATCATCCTTGAAGAAGAAAGTGGCGGCGTGCCCATGTTTTCGGCAACGGCGCTCTCGCAGATCATCCGTTTTTACGGGCACGCGATGCAGGGCGTGATGGGCACGTTCCTTGAAAAGAATATTCAGGTGTTCATCGACATGCAGGACCGTTTCGCAGCAGGCCAATCCAAGGGCTTATATGGCGCGCAGTTCGGGCCCGAAGCCTGGGCGCAGTTCATGAACGTGCAGACGCCAATTCTGCAGAACATGATGAACAACTACATCGATCAGAGCAAGAATCTGTTCGTGCAGATGCAAGACCAGATGCAGAATCAGACGCGCTCGATGTTTTCGGCCTTTCCCTTCAAACCGGCGGAACCCAAGAAATAAGGCGTCGACATCACCGTGGCGCGAGGCGGTGTTGCGCGCAGGCAGCCCGCGCACGGCCAGTAGTTGCATTCGCGGGACGGCAATGGTGTAATAGCGCCTTAGCCTTCGTTATTGGCGCGGCGCAGTCCGAAACCGTTGGGTTGGCGACTGGCGCAAATAGAAACCGCCACGAAAGTTGTCGTTGGCAATTTGCCACGTGAAGCCTTCCCTTGAATGAAGTGTCGCCCAACGCTGTTTCACCCGAAGTCGCCATTGGGCGAGTGAGCCATTGGGTGAAGTGGCTGCCGCGTGTCGCGTACCTGCTGTTGGCCGTCGCTTTGGTCGACCGATTTAGAATCGTTTGCGCGGCACCCTGAGCCACCCACGAATTGCGCCCGTCGTGGCCAGGAAAGTGCGAATCCAATTCCTCGTCGCAACATAGCGCGGTGCGCGCCCGGTGCGCGGGTCGAAATGGGGTATGACCCGTGAGGTGCACCAAGTCGTCGCGCCGGGGTGTCGGGTATTACGGGTATTGTGCGTGCACGGTGCGTTGATCGCCGAGTGGATTGGCTGCCGATCAGGGGCGGATTTGGCCGCGGCGCATCTTTCAATGGGTTCGAATTTTGAATATATCCGGATTGTCACGGACTGGTTGTTGTGGACTTGCCGTGTCCTGGATCAGTGAACGATGAAACAGTGAACGATGAAAACAAAAAGAAACCGGCTCCCCAGTAAACACCACTTCGTGCCTTTATCTCTTTTATTCCATCCACCCTATGCGCGCGCGGTTGCTGTCGTTATTACTACCGCGTTTACTTATGGTGTAAGGGGTGTGAATGCACTACGTGATGCCGCCGCGAACGCCGGTTTCATTGAATTCTGGTTGCGGGGGCAGGATTTGAACCTACGACCTTCGGGTTATGAGCCCGACGAGCTGCCAGACTGCTCCACCCCGCGTCTGAATCAACGATTGTAGGTTTTATTTAAAGTTCATGCAAGTTGCTCGTCATCGTCTCACATGAGCCGCGAATGACCGAATCTGAGATGGTTCAAGTGTTGGAAGCGGTGTTGCTGTGCGCCACCCAGCCGGTCCCGGCCGTCGCGCTGCGAACGCTGTTCGGACCAACGCGGGAGATGTCCGATAGCGACGTGACGCGGCTGTTGATGCGCCTGCAGTCCGAGTGGGCCGAGCGGGGGCTCGAATTGCGCAGCCTGGCCAGTGGCTGGCAGTTTCAAAGCCGCCCCGGGATGCGAGAGTATCTGCGGCGCCTCGACCCTGACAGGGCGCCACGGTATTCGCGCGCCGTCCTTGAAACACTGGCGATCGTTGCCTGGCGGCAGCCGGTTACCCGTGGCGACATCGAAGACATACGCGGAGTGACGGTATCATCGCAAACCGTCAAAACCTTGCTGGAGCGGGGGTGGATCGAGGTGCTGGGGCATCGCGACGCGCCGGGGAAACCGGCTCTGTTGGGTACCACCCAGCAGTTTCTCGATGACCTCGGGTTGAAGACCCTTGATGAATTGCCGCCGCTTGAACTGGATGAGGGCGGGGTGGCGCCAGCGGGCCTTGACGCCCACATTCCGTCTGTGGCCGGCGTTGGTGACGAGGAAGGGTCAGGCGCGCAGGCGCGGTCGCCCGAGTGAATGTTGGATCAAGAACAATGATGCGGAGTCTTTTGAAGAAAATGAGTGAATCGGATCAACACGATGACACCTTGGTGGCCGGCGTCGTTGCCGCGCCCGGGTCCGCGGACACGAAGTCCGCGGATACGAAGCCCGCGGCTCAGCGTAGTCATGGACGCAAGCTCCGGACGCCATTTCGCCGGCGGCGGGGTGATGCACCGGCTGGTGCGGGCGGCATGGCGGGTGTGCCGGTCGCGCCCGCCCGGAAAACTCGCGGTGGGAAGCCATCGGCCGATCGCGGTGGAAAATCGGCCGATCGCGGCGCGAGATCGACCGATCGCGGCGGGGTGAGTGAGAAAGAGGCGGAGCAGGCGCTGGCGTACCTCGCCAGCGAGCCGAAACTCGAACAGCGCCTGGGCAAGTATCTTGGCAGCGAGGCGGCAACCCCCAAACTGCACAAAGTGCTCGCGGAAGCGGGGGTTGGCTCGCGTCGCGAAATGGAGGAACTCATTGTCGCGGGCCGCGTGTCGGTCAATGGCGAGCCAGCCCACATTGGCCAGCGGGTCGGGACGAGCGACGTGGTGCGAGTCAATGGGCGAATCGTGGCGCGCAGCAACGCGCACAAACCGCCACGCGTCATTCTGTACCATAAACCGGCCGGCGAGATTGTCAGCCACGACGATCCGGCGGGGCGTGCCACCGTGTTCGCGCGCCTGCCGAAAGTAAGGGCCGGCAAGTGGCTGTCGGTTGGCCGCCTGGATTTGAATACGGAAGGGCTGCTCATTCTCACGACTTCCGGTGATCTGGCCAACCGGCTGATGCACCCACGCTATGGCGCGGAGCGCGAGTACGCCGTACGTATCCTGGGCGAGCTCGACGATGCGCAGCGAGAGAATCTGGTCGCGGGCGTGAACCTTGACGACGGCCCCGCCCGCTTCGGTTCAATGGAGTTCCTCGGTGGCGAGGGAAGCAACCGCTGGTACCGTGTAACGCTCAAGGAAGGGCGCAACCACGAGGTGCGGCGCCTGTTTGAAACGGCAAACGTGACGGTCAGCCGACTCATACGTACGCGCTTCGGCGAAGTGGTCCTGCCGCGCGACTTGCGGCGTGGCCGCTGGGAGGAACTCGCGCCCACGGTGGTGACCGCGCTGATGGTGCAGTTGGGGTTGATTCACGACGATGAAGATGTCGATGGCAACCGGGCGGGGTATTCGCGCCAGCCTTTGTCGCACGATAGCGCGTTGCCGCCGGGCTTTGGCACCATCGAGCGCAATGGCATGAATGGCGCGCGTATCGGTCGTCGGGGGAAGCTTTCGGGGGGTCGAGTGGCCCGCGCCGATCCGGGGCAAAGCTATCCATCGGATCCGTACGGTACCGGGCTGATGTTCAGCGGCGGGCTTGCAAATGGCTATCCCGATGGCGGCAAAGGGCGGCGGGGCAAGCAGGGCAAACGCGGTGTGGCGGCCAAGGGGGCGCAAGGATCGCGGTTCGCCGGCGGCCAGCCGGGGGGGGCAGCGCCCGGCAAGCGGGGTGGGCGAGGAGGCAAGGTGGCGTCCCAACGCAACACCGACCGTCAGCCGCGCGGTGCTTCCGCGCATGAATCGCATCTTGGCGTCGTCGGCGCGAAGCGTCGCTTCAGGCCGTGACTTGCAGGTAAGGCTGTGACTTAGCAAGAAGTTTTTCATTTTTCTGATAAAATTACCTGCTTTACCCGGTGAGGCCAACGATAGCGTTGCCGGTGTGCGTATCGCAGCGGCGGGTGTCTTGCAAGCCTTGGCTGTCGTGCCCGTAGGTGTGTGGGAGTCGGGTTCCCTGCCGGCTGGGTTGCGTCGGTTCGTGTGGGTAATGATGGGCTGGGCGCACAGCCCATTTTCTTTTTGAATTTTAGGCATGACAGATATAGTTGCTCTGGCGCGTCAGACGCTTGCGGGCACCGACCTGGAACTGGTGGATGTCGAACGCGCGCCGCTTGGGCTGTTGCGCGTTACGATCGATCGCCCGGAAGGGGTTCGAATCGAGGACTGCGAGCGGGTTTCGCGCCAGTTGTCGCGCGTGTTCGACGTTGAGAACATCGACTATAAGCGGTTGGAAGTCGGGTCGCCGGGGCTCGATCGCGCACTGAAGACCGAGACT
Source organism: Candidimonas sp. (assembly GCA_004298545.1). Lineage (GTDB taxonomy): Bacteria > Pseudomonadota > Gammaproteobacteria > Burkholderiales > Burkholderiaceae_B > SCQX01. The sequence continues at coordinate 40,346 of SCQX01000026.1, forward strand.
GATTTCCTGCGGTTCGCGGGGCGGCGGGCAGAGGTCAAATTGCGGCAGGCGGTCGATGGCCGTCGTGTCTTCGTGGGGTTGCTGCACGCGCCTGCGTGTGATGGCGCACCCGATGGCGCGCGGGCCGCTCCTGTATTCGGCCTCGAACTCGAGGCCGAGGGCGGGCCGGCGCGGGCGTTGCGCTTCACGTTCGCCGACGTCGAGCGGGCGCGGCTGGACCCCGTACTTGATTTCAAAGGTAAAAGGCGATGAGTCGCGAAATTCTTCTGTTGGTCGATGCCCTGGCGCGCGAAAAAAACGTGGCGCGCGAAGTCGTGTTCGGGGCGCTTGAAAGTGCGCTGGCATCGGCAATGAAAAAGCGCTTCAAGGAAGATGCGGACGTGCGCGTCTGCGTCGATCGCGTTACCGGTGAGCACGCGGGGTTTCGCCGCTGGCTGGTCGTGCCCGACGAGGCCGGGCTGCAAGAGCCCGATCGGCAGGAATTGTTGTCCGACGCGCAAGATCTCTCACCCGGGGTTCAGGTGGGTGAATACATAGAGGAACCACTCGAGCCCGAGGAGTTCGGCCGCATTGGCGCCCAGGCGGCGAAGCAGGCCATCTTGCAGAGGATTCGCGATGCGGAGCGCGAGCAAGTGCTGGCCGATTTTCTGGAGCGGGGTGAAAACATCATTTCGGGCTCCGTCAAGCGCATGGACAAGGGGGATGCCATCCTCGAGACGGGCAAGATCGAAGCGCGCCTGCCGCGGTCCGAGATGATACCCAAAGAAAATATCCGCATCGGCGACCGCATCCGCGCCTGGGTATTGCGCATCGACCATGCGGCGCGTGGGCAGCAGGTCATCTTGTCGCGCACCTCGCCGGAGTTCATACGCCAGCTGTTCGAGAACGAGGTGCCAGAGATCGAACAGGGTCTGCTCGAGATCAAGGCGGCCGCGCGCGACCCAGGGGTGCGCGCCAAGATTGCCGTCATCGCCTACGACAAACGCATCGACCCGATCGGTACGTGCGTGGGCATGCGGGGTTCGCGCGTGACGGCGGTGCGCAACGAGCTTGGCGGGGAACAGGTCGACATCGTTCTATGGGCCGAGGATCCGGCGGAGTTCGTCATTGGCGCCCTTGCGCCCGCGCATGTCGAATCCATTGTCGTCGATGAAGACAGGCACGCGATGGATGTGGTCGTCGATGCCGAGAATTTGCCCAAGGCAATCGGTGCCCGCGGCCAGAACGTTCGCCTGGCGTCCGAGTTGACGGGGTGGCAGATCAACATCATGACCCCCGAAGAGAGCCAGAGCCGGCAGGAAGAAGAGCGTGGGTCTTTGCGTCAGACTTTCATCGACCGGCTCGATGTCGATGAGGAAGTCGCGGACATCCTCATCGATGAGGGGTTCACGGGGCTGGAAGAGATTGCTTACGTTCCCATGCAGGAACTTCATGCGATCGAAGCTTTCGATGAAGAAACGATCAACGAGCTGCGCACGCGCGCCCGCAATGCATTGCTGACGGAAGCCATCGCGCAGGAGGAGCGGGTGCGGAAAACCACCCCCGACCTGCTGGAGATCGAAGGCATGACCCCGGACCTTGCGGCTAAACTTGCGGAAAAGGAAATTTTCACGCGCGACGACCTGGCGGAGCTGTCCACCGACGAGTTGCTAGAGGCCACGGGCCTGGATGAAGAGAAAGCGGGCGACCTGATCATGCGCGCGCGGGCGCATTGGTTCGAAGAAAATGGCGAGGGCTGATCGCCGTGCCGCGGTCGCGCAGGGTTTTGCCCGCGATTGATAGAGTTGTAGCAAGCTAGAGAGAGTCGAATGCCGAGTAATACTGTCGCCCAGTTCGCCACCGAACTGAAAATGCCTGCGAACACGCTGCTGGAGCAGTTGCGCGCGGCGGGCATCGAACTCAGGTCGGTCGACGACGCCGTCACTGACGCGGACAAGGCGAAGCTGCTTGATTCGTTGCGCCGGTCTCATGGCGGCGACGAAGGCAAGAAAATTACCCTTACCCGCCGGCAGACGTCAGAAATTCGTCAGGCCGATAGTTCCGGACGGTCGCGGACCATTCAGATCGAGGTCCGCAAGAAGCGCGTGTTCGTCAAACGGGATCCGGCGGAAATCGTCGCCGAGGCCAAGGCTCAGGCCGCGGCGGCCGCTGCCGAGCAGGCGGCTGCCGCGCAGGCTGGCTCCCAAGTGGCGTCTGTCGGCGAAGCAGGTCGTGCGGATGCCGTCGAGGTGCCCGTCGCGCCGCCGGCGGCGTCCGATTCTCCATTGAAGCCCGAAGCGACCGCGCCGGTGGCGCCACCGGCATCCGCGCAGGGGCTGGCGCCGGAACCCGCGCAGCAACCGCAACCGGCTCCCGCGCCGGCGGCTTCCACGGCCGATGACGCCTCGTCGGCCAAGGTGGCGCCCGGGAGTGCGGCGGTGGGTTCGTCGGAAACCGTGGCCGATACGGCGCCCGCGCAATCTGCGGCGCCGGTCGACGGCAAGGTGTCGACCCCCGCACCCGTGCATGAAACGGCGCCCGACGCTGCCGCGCCGGCACCCGTCGAGTCTGCGAAACCGGCATCTGGATCTGAACCGGTTGCTGAAACCAAGCCAGCCGCGCATGCGGCAAAGCCCGCGGCCGAGGCGGGTGGCCCTGCGAAGCCGAAAGCGGCGGCGAAGGCGCACCGCGCGACGGCGAAGGCGCGTCGCGCCACGGCCGATCCGGTGCATGAGGTCAATGACGAGCGCGAGCGCGCGCGCCATGCGGCCGAGGCCGAGGCCGCCGCGCTGCGGGCCATGCTCAGCCGGCCGCGCAAAGTACTGAAGGCGCCAGAGCCAGCGGGCCTGTCGGGAACGCTGCACAAGCCGGCGTCGGGAAAGGGCGCGGGCAAGAAAGAAGGCCCCGAGTCCAAGAAAGTCATCAAGACCGCCGATGTGTCCTCGACCTGGTCCGAAGATCGCGGCCGCAAGAAATCGGGTACGCACCCCAACGCGCAACCGGCCAATACCAGCCGCGACGGCTGGCGGGCCGGCGCCAAGACCGGCCGTGGCGGGCGGGGCGGCCGCGGTGCGCGCGGGCGCAATGCGCAGATCGAGCACAAGGAAGCGCAGCCGGTGGAATTCATTGCGCGTGAAGTGCACGTGCCGGAAACCATCACGGTGGCCGACCTTGCGCACAAGATGTCGGTGAAGGCGGCCGAGGTCATCAAGCAGCTCATGAAGCTGGGCCAGATGGTTACCATCAACCAGGTGCTTGACCAGGAAACCGCCATGATCGTGGTCGAAGAACTGGGGCACACGGCCGTGGCCGCCAAGCTCGACGATCCCGAGGCGTTCCTCGAAGCGGGGGATGACGCGCCGTCGGAAGCCGAAGCGTTGCCGCGCGCGCCGGTCGTGACGGTAATGGGGCATGTGGACCATGGCAAGACGTCGCTGCTGGATTACATCCGCCGCACCAAAGTTGCCTCGGGTGAGGCAGGTGGCATCACGCAGCATATTGGCGCCTACAACGTCCAGACCAGCAAGGGCCGCATCACCTTTCTCGATACGCCGGGGCATGAAGCGTTCACCGCAATGCGCGCACGCGGAACGAAGGCAACCGACATCGTCATCCTGGTGGTGGCCGCCGACGATGGGGTCATGCCGCAAACCAAAGAGGCAATCCATCATGCCAAGGCAGCCGGAGTGCCGCTTGTCGTGGCCATCAACAAAATAGACAAACCGGAAGCCAATGCGGAACGTGTCAAGCAGGAACTGGTTGCCGAAGAAGTCGTGCCCGAGGCGTATGGCGGCGACGTGCCGTTCGTGTCGGTGTCGGCCAAAACTGGCCAGGGAATCGATGATTTGCTCGACAATGTTCTGCTGCAGGCGGAAATCCTCGAACTGAAAGCCCCGATCGAGGCACCGGCCAAGGGCATCGTGATTGAAGCAAGGCTGGACAAGGGCCGTGGCCCCGTGGCAACGATACTCGTTCAGAGCGGTACCCTGTCGCGCGGCGATACGGTGCTGGTCGGCGCCAGCTATGGGCGTGTGCGCGCCATGCTCAACGAGAGCGGCAAACCCATCGATAGCGCAGGGCCGTCCATTCCGGTGGAAATTCAGGGACTCACCGAAGTGCCCGACGCTGGCGACGAGCTCATCGTACTGGCCGACGAGCACAAGGCGCGCGAAATTGCCTTGTTCCGCCAGGGCAAGTTCCGCGATGTCAAGCTCGCGCGTCAGCAGGCGGCCAAACTCGAATCCGTGTTCGACAAAATTGGCGAGGGCGCCCAGACGCTGCCCCTCATCGTCAAGACCGATGTTCAGGGTTCGCAGGAAGCGCTGGTTGCCGCCCTGGTCAAGCTCTCGACCGGCGAAGTGCGCGTCGACGTGGTTCATGCCGCGGTGGGGGGCATTTCGGAAAGCGACGTCAATCTGGCCATTGCTTCGCACGCGGTCATCATCGGGTTCAATGTGCGTGCCGAGCAAAGCGCCAAGAAGCTCGCCGAGCACAACGGAATCGATCTGCGCTACTACAACATCATTTACGACGCGGTGGACGACGTGCGCAACGCCATGTCCGGCATGCTGGCGCCCGAGAAGAAAGAGGAAATCATCGGGCTGGTCGAAATTCGCGAGATATTCAATGTGTCGCGCGTGGGCAATATCGCGGGCTGCATGGTGCTGGACGGCGCGGTGCGCCGTGATGCGCAGGCGCGGTTGCTGCGTGACAATGTCGTGCAATGGACAGGTACGCTCGACTCCCTGCGCCGCTTCAAGGATGACGTCAAAGAGGTCAAGTCGGGATTCGATTGCGGCATTACCCTCAAGGGCAATAACGATATCAAAGTCGGCGACCAGCTCGAAATCTTCGAGATCAAGGAAGTCGCCAGGACGCTGTAGCTATGGGCCGTACCAAATTCAAACCCAACCGGGACCGCAATGTGCGGCTGGCCGACCAGATTCAAAAGGATCTGGCCAGCCTGATTCAGCGCGAGGTCGATGTCTCGCGCGCCGGGCTCGTCACATTGACCGCAGTCGATCTGTCGGTCGACTATGCGCACGCGAAGGTGTATTTCACCGTCATGGGTGCCGAGCCGGATGTCGCGGCGGCGGCTCTGAACGAAAAAGCGGGCTGGTTGCATTCGCTGCTGTTCAAGCTGCTGCGCATCCACACCGTGCCGACGCTGCGGTTTCTTCACGATGACCAGCTGGCGCGCGGCATTGCGCTGTCGCAACTGATCGATCGCGCCAATCGGCCATCGGCGGAAGCGTTTGCTCCAGCCGGGCCCGACGATCCGCGCGAGCAGCCCTGAGCCATCGAATTTCGGAACCGAACGATGGCATCGCAACGCGGGCAGGTGCTCGATGGAGTGCTGTTGCTGGACAAGCCAGATGGCTTATCCAGCAATCATGCGCTACAGCGCGCGCGCAGAACTGTCGATGCCCGCAAGGCGGGTCATACGGGAACGCTCGATCCATTCGCCACGGGTCTGCTCGTCTGTTGTTTCGGCCGGGCGACCAAAATCGCGGCAACCATGCTGGCCGCCGACAAGGTCTATGAAGCGACGGTGTGCTTCGGCGAGGAAACAGATTCGGGCGATCGCACCGGAAGTGTCGTCTATCGGGCGCCCGCGCCGTTCAACGGCATATCGAGGGATGGGCTTGCCGCAGCACTCGATGATTTTCGCGGTGAAATCGAACAAATACCGCCCATGTATTCCGCGCTCAAGCGCGATGGGCGCCCGTTGTACGCCTATGCGCGCGAGGGGATTACGTTGGAACGCGCGCCTCGCCGGGTCGTCGTCCACCGCCTGGAAATACTTGAGTTTCTCGATCGCCGGGCGAGTATTGTCGTTCACTGCGGCAAGGGGACGTACATTCGTACGCTCGCGCAGGATATCGGCCGTCGGCTGGGGTGCGGCGCGCATCTCACCGCGCTGCGGCGCACCCGTGTCGGGCCGTTTCGCATCGAAGACGCGGTTGCGCTGGCCACGCTGCAGGCAATGGACGATCCCACGCGCGAAATCTTGCCGCTGCATTCATTGCCTGTCGGTCTGTTGCCAGATACTTTCAAACAAAAGGATGAATCATGAATCGTGCTTTGCGCAACGTGGCGATCATTGCTCACGTCGACCACGGCAAGACTACGCTGGTCGATCAGCTGCTGCGCCAATCGGGCACTTTTCGCGACAATCAGCAGATATCCGAGCGGGTGATGGACTCGGGCGACATCGAGCGGGAGCGTGGCATCACCATCCTCTCGAAGAATTGCGCCGTCGAGTATGAAGGGACGCACATCAATATTGTCGACACCCCTGGTCATGCCGACTTTGGCGGAGAGGTCGAGCGGGTGCTGTCCATGGTCGACGGTGTTCTGTTGCTGGTCGACGCGGTGGAAGGGCCGATGCCGCAAACGCGATTCGTCACGCGCAAGGCGCTTGCGCTTGGTCTGCGCCCCATTGTCGTGGTCAACAAGATCGATCGGCCCGGCGCGCGTCCCGCCCATGTGGTCAACGCCACGTTCGATCTGTTCGACAAATTGGGCGCTACCGAGGCCCAGCTGGATTTCCCGGTCGTCTATGCTTCCGCCCTTGCCGGCTATGCGGGTCTTTCGCCAGACGTGCATGAGGGCACCATGCGACCGCTGTTCGACGCGATACTGAAGTACGTGCCGCAACGCGAAGATGATGCCGACGGGCCGCTGCAGCTGCAAATCGTCTCTCTTGATTACAGCAGCTACGTCGGCAAAATCGGCATCGGACGCATCAATCGCGGCCGCGTGCGGGCTGGACAGGACGTCGTCGTACAGTTTGGCCCGGACGGCGAACCGCTCAGGCGGCGCATCAATCAGGTATTGATGTTTCATGGCCTGGAACGCAATCTGGTCGATGAGGCGCAGGCGGGAGACATCGTACTCATCAACGGTATCGAAGAGATCGGCATCGGCTGTACGCTGACTGATCCGGACCGGCCTGATGCTCTGCCGCTGCTGCATATCGACGAACCGACGCTGACCATGAATTTCATGGTGAATTCGTCGCCGCTGGCCGGTCGTGAAGGCAAGTATCTCACCAGTCGGCAACTGCGTGAGCGCCTCGATCGTGAACTGAAATCGAATGTCGCGCTGCGCGTCAACGATACGGCCGACGACATGGTGTTCGAGGTTTGTGGGCGGGGCGAGTTGCATCTGACCATTCTGCTCGAGAGAATGCGCCGCGAAGGGTATGAACTGGCGGTTTCGCGCCCCCGCGTCGTCCTCAAGGAAGCCGATGGGGTGCGGTTGGAGCCATACGAACTGTTGACCGTCGATGTCGAGGATGGGCACCAGGGCGCGGTCATGGAAGAACTGGGCCGGCGCCGCGGCGACCTGCAGGACATGGTCGCCGATGGCCGCGGCCGCACCCGCCTGGAGTACCGCATCCCCGCACGTGGGCTGATCGGGTTTCAGGGCGAGTTCCTGACGCTGACGCGCGGCACAGGTGTCATGAGCCATACGTTCGATGAGTACGGTCCGATGCGCGAGGGCGACCTGGGTGACCGCCGCAATGGGGTGATGATCAGCCAGGAGGATGGTCCTGCGGTGGCCTACGCACTGTGGAAACTGCAGGAGCGCGGACGGATGTTCGTAAGCCCGGGCGATGAGTTGTATGAGGGCATGATCATCGGTATCCATAGCCGTGACAACGATCTGGTCGTCAATCCCATCAAAGAAAAGAAATTGACGAACATTCGCGCGTCGGGCAAGGATGAGCACATCGATCTGGTGCCACCCATCCACCTGACACTGGAATATGCGGTTGAATTCATCGCCGACGACGAACTGGTTGAAATCACCCCCAAGTCGATTCGCCTGCGCAAACGCCATCTCAAGGAATACGAGCGCCGGCGCGCGCTGCGCGGCGCCGATTGACGGTCGGGCGCCACGGTTGACGCGTGCATGCGCTGCGCATGTTTCGACTACCGCGTTCGCGGGATGCGTCGGATCGCCGGTGGTGATGCCTCGGTCGCGAAAAGGAACTTTCAGCGAACATTGTCTCTTTTCGTGTGATCTGGTGAAATACAAGCTTTCATGCCGGGCAGTCGGCGTGTTGCAGTGATGCGCGGGCCGGCATGCCGGCCCGCGGCGGGTGCCCGCGAAGCGAGGGAAGATAAATCATGGGTTCGGGAAATGGAGTCGGGCAAGCGGGTGCCGAACGGGCGAAGGCGGGCAAGGTTGCGCTCGTGACGGGGGCCGGCAGCGGCATCGGGCGCGCGGTGGCGCTCGAGCTGCTTGCTCACGATTATCGTGTCGCGCTTGCCGGTCGACACCGTGAAACGCTCGAACAGA
>SCQX01000244.1 GCA_004298545.1 Candidimonas sp.
TCACGCGCGGCGAGGTGGATCTCATGCTGTGTCTGGAGGAATCGGACAATCTCCTCAAAAACAGACTCCCCTGGGCCGGGCGGCTTCCGGTCGGGTCGGAAGCGCTGGTGCCGGTCTCGGCAGCCGACGCGAACGGGCGACCACGCCACGTACCCAAGAAAGGAGGCCACCTGCGCCTGATCGGATCCCCGCGCAACAGCTTCGCGGGCCGGCTGGTGGCCGAGCGTATCGAACCGCTGCTGCAGCCTTATCATGCCGAGGTCGTGCATGAATCCACGTTCCTTGCCGGCGTCAGGGAAATGGTGCTGGCCGGGCTGGGCGTCGCCTGGCTCCCGTCCAGCCTCGTCATGGGCGAGGTGAAGCGGGCGCGGCTTGCCATCGTGCGCCACGGGCTACCTGCCATCCCGCTCGAACTCGGCCTCTATCACCGGCTCGATCAGGCCAACGTGGAGGCGCTCAAGCTGGTGTGGTCGCTGCTCGTCAGCAGCAACGCGAGAATCGCGGGCACCCGCTGACGTCCACCCCAACCTGGACCAAGCGCCACCCTCATCTGACAACTACGCAAGGAGTTTCAATCATGAAAACGCACAGCACCCTTTCCAATGGCCTGCAACACAGTCTGCGTGAGGCGGTTGAGATCCACCAGGGCAAGAAGACAGCATCGCGCGTATTCAAGACCAACTATGGCGGTTCGCGCCCTGAGAGCCGCATAGCGGCCTGAACAGTCATTGCCAGAACACACCACCTCGATTCTGATCGAACGCCATCCGGTGTGAGCCGCGCGGCGGTATGCAGCACATGGAACGGAGACTATTCGGCCACCGCCCCGATCGACCGATGAACAGCCAGCCATACGGTGGGCACACCGGACGCCGCGCGTTCCACCCGATGCCTGCAGCCGGCCGGCAGCCAGCAATGATCACCGCTGGCGGGGCTGTTGAACATTGCCAACCATGTCTGGTCGCTGGGCGCCGACATCGGCGCAACCTTGTTCGAAGGCGGCGCGCGCGGGCGCCGGCCGGGCATTCAAGCCTGCATGCCCCAGCGGCGCACCGTCCTGCGCTCGATCAGCTTGAAGACGAAGTTCTCCACCAGCAGGCCGATGATGGTGACGGTCAGCAGACCGGCGAACACGGCGGGGATGTCCAGTACATTGCGGTTCTCGAAAATGTACCAGCCCAGGCCGCCCTGCCCCGACGACACGCCGAATACCAGCTCGGCGGCAATCAGCGTGCGCCAGGCGAATGCCCAGCCGATCTTGAGGCCCGTGAGTATGGACGGAAAGGCTGCGGGAATGAGTATGCGCCCCACGTAACTCAGGCCGGTTAGTTCATAATTGCGCCCCACCATGCGCTGTGTCATCGATACCGACATGAACCCCGACTGCATGTTGAGGGCCACTACCCAGATGACCGAATGCAGCAGCACGAACACCATGCTGGTCGTGCCCAGCCCGAACCAGATCAAGGCCAGCGGCAGCAAGGCGATGGCGGGTAGCGGGTTGAACATCGCGGTCACGACTTCCAGGAAGTCGGAGCCGAGGCGCGTGCTGATCGCCAGCACCGTGATCGTCGTGGCAATCGCGATCCCCACGGCATAGCCGATCAACAATACACGCAGAGAGGTCCAGGCGCGATTGAGCAGCACGCCGTCGGCGATGCTTGCGAAAAAGGACCGCACGGTGTCGCTCAATGTCGGAAACAGCAGGGGATTGTCGAGTATCTGGCCGTAGGCCTGCCACGCCGCCGCCAGCACCACGACGACGAACAACTTGCGCACGAACGAATCGCCCCATATTTTCTGCGGAGCCGAGAGCCGGCGCGTCACCGCCGCCTTGGCTTCCTCGCTGGAGCGCTTGCGCGAAGGCGCCCGCCGTGTGATGGTTACGGCTGCGCTATCTTGTGTCATGCTCCGCCCCCTTCTTCCTCGAACAGCATGCCGCGGATTTCCTTTTCGAGGCGCGCGGCAGCAGCCGGATCGTTACCTACCGTCTCGACATTGCTTACTTCCGCGCGTACCTCGCCGGGATGCGGCGAAAGCAGCAGGATTCGGTTGCCCACGCGGATGGCCTCAGCGATCGAGTGTGTCACGAACATTACCGTGAAGCGCGTTTCATTCCACAGCTGCAACAGTTCATCCTGCATTTGCTGGCGCGTGAGCGCATCGAGCGCGGCGAACGGTTCATCCATCAGCAGGATGTCGGGCTCCATGCACATGCCGCGCGCAATCGCCACACGCTGCTTCATTCCGCCCGAAAGCTGGTGCGCATAGCTGTTGGCGAAACGTTCGAGATGAACCTTCTCGACATAGGCGAGCGCGCGCTCGCGCGCCTCATGCCGCGGCATCTTGCGCGCCATGAGGAGCGGAAACATGACGTTGTCCAGCACCGTTTTCCAGGGCAGCAGCTGATCGAACTCCTGGAAGACCATCATGCGGTCCGCGCCCGGACGCTCGACGCGCCGCCCCTTGATCCGAATCTCGCCCTCTTCGGGCGCGAGGTAGCCGCCCACCGCTTTCAGGAGCGTGGATTTGCCGCAGCCCGACGCGCCCAGAAGAACGAAGCGATCACCCGCGTCGACGCTGAAACTGACCCGGTCGGTCGCGGTGATGATGGCCTCGGGCGTCCGGTACCGCAGCGTGACGCCCGCAACTTCCAGCAGCGCGGAGCCAGCGGCATCGGCCACGTCACTTCTTCCCGTTCAGATACGCGGCGGATTGCGGCAGGAAAAAGTCCGTCCACGCTTTCGGCTCGGTCTTGAGTATGCCGACGCGATGCATGTGGTTGGCGAACACCATGGCGCCCGCCGGCATCATCTGGTAGTCCATCATGCCGGGCTGCTTCATCATGTCGAGCAGTTCGGCCTGCGAAGTCTTGTCGCCGCTGACCTCGCGATAGATGTCGACGGCCGCCGGCGTGTCGCTCTTGATGAAGGCGATCGCATCTTTGGTGGCGTTGAGGACCGCCTCGATGAGCTTCGGATTCGCATCCGCGAACTTCGTGGTGGTGAACAGCGTCGTTACCGAGAGGCCGCCCTTGATGATGTCGCTGGAACGCAGCACGACGTGCGCGCCCGGCACCATCTTCAGCTCTTTATAGGAGAACGGCGGCGCCGAGAAGTGCGACGACACTTCGCCGCGTGGGTTGGCCAGCATGGCCGCCGCATCGGGGTGGCCCAGTTGCACCGTGTTGGCGTCGAGCTTCGACCACGCGTTGGAACCCCACACTTTCTCGCAAGCCAGCTGCAGCAGGAGCGCCTGCGTCGACACGCGTACCGTGGGCACCGCTATCTTGTCTCCGGGGGCGTAATCCTTCAGAGCCTTGATCTTCGGATCGCGCGTGATCAATTCGAGCGGCTGCGCCGAGTTCGACGTGATCCCCTTCACTTTGCCCTTGGTGCGGTCCCAGAGCAGCAGGAGGTTGCCTAGGCCGCTGTCGACAATATCCACACCGCCCGAGAGCAGCGCGTCGGTCGCCGCGCCGCCGCCGCTGAACGTTTTCCAGTTGACCGTGACACCAGGTGCGCCGAGTTTGGCCGCTTCCTTCTCGATGAGATGCTGCTTCTCCATCACCAGCGCCGGCAGATACAGAATGCTCGGCTGCTTGGTGATCGTTATCTCCTTCTTCCCTTGCGCCTGCGACACCGACGCAACGGAACCCAGCGCTGCGACCAGCACCACGGCGGCAAACTTGTGAAAGCCAGGCATTGTCTTCGTCTCCTATGGACCTTGAGCCGAGTCGATGGAAACTACGTTCCCCGTTTTCGAAAACTCAAGTGAATTGACCGTGCGGTGAATTGACTGTACGGCGATCTAGCATGCTAATATATTAGTATGCGGTTCGCAAGTGGATAATGACATTCGCGGGTCGACACATCTCATCGCGCTGACGCGCGGGCGCGGGTTCGTGCGTTTGACTCGTCCGGCGGCCCACCGCGGGGCTGGTGCTCCTACAATCGATCAGGGCACATGTGTCAATAAACCAGGGGGCCAGATGGAACTCGATCGAGCAAGAAACGCCGTACCGCAACTCTATGAAGCGGTGCGCACGCGCATCGTTCTGCTCGAACTCGCGCCTGGCGCGACGATCTCGCGGGCGCGCCTGGCGGCGGAATTCGGCATCAGCCTGACTCCGGTGCGGGAAGCCCTGCTCAAACTGGCGGACGAGAAGCTGGTGGACATCTACCCGCAGGCAGCCACTCGCGTGAGTCTGATCGACATCGAAAACGCGACGGAAACACACTTCCTGCGGCGCTGCCTGGAGATCGAACTGGTGAGGGACCTGGCGCTCGAACGGCCGGCCGCCCTCATCGCCCACATGCGCAAGCTGCTCGATGAACAAAAGGCACTGCGCGACGCAAACGATTACAACCATTTCATCGTCATCGACCAGGCCTTTCATCGCGCCATGTACGAGGAGCGCGGCCAGGAATCGCTATGGGATCTCCTGCACAGCCGCGGCGGCCACATCGACCGCCTGCGCCGCCTGCACCTGCCCGCCGCCGGGAAGCTCAACCGCATCATCCGCGACCATACGCACATTCTGGCCGCCATTCGCAAAGGCGACCCCACCGCTGCGCAGAACAGCCTGCGCACACACTTGTCGGGCACGCTGGAATCGGCCAACCAGATACGCGCCAGGTACCCGCAATATTTCGCGGCGCCGCGTGGCGCCGGCGCGCCCTTGCGCGAGCCGGACGCGGCGCGCGCGATCCCGGCCGCCAGCGAATGGCCCACAGTCGTCGAATAGCAGCCACGCCCCACGGGGCCATCCATCATCCATCCCGCTCTCCAGGAGTCATCGTGAAAGATCCGAAAACGCTACGCAGCGCACGCTGGTTCGCCCCCGACGATCTGCGCAGCTTCGGCCACCGGTCGCGCTTCATGCAAATGGGCTACGGCCCCGAGGACTGGACCGGCAAGCCGATCATCGGCATCATCAACACGTGGTCGGACATGCAGCCATGCCACGCGCACTTCAAGCAGCGCGTGGAAGACGTCAAGCGCGGCGTATTTCAGGCGGGCGGCTTCCCCGTCGAACTGCCCGCGCTCTCGCTGGCCGAAATGTACGTCAAGCCCACCACCATGCTGTATCGCAACATGCTGGCCATGGACACCGAAGAGCTGATTCGCTGCCATCCCATCGATGGCGTCGTGCTCATGGGCGGTTGCGACAAGACCACGCCGGCGCTGATGATGGGCGCGACCAGCGTCGGCCTGCCCATGATCTACATACCGGCCGGCCCGATGCTGCGCGGCAACTGGGAGGGACACGTGCTCGGCTCCGGCTCCGACAGCTGGAAATTCTGGGACGAGCGCCGGGCCGGCAACATCACCCACGAACAATGGCTCGGCGTGGAAGGCGGCATCGCACGCAGCTACGGAACCTGCATGACCATGGGCACGGCAAGTTCCATGACGGGCATCGTCGACGCCCTGGGAATGACGCTGCCCGGCGCATCCTCCATACCGGCGGCCGATTCCAACCATGCGCGCATGTGCGCGGCCACCGGCCGGCGCATCGTGGAAATGGTGTGGGAGGATCTGCTGCCGGCGCGCATCCAGACATGCAACGCGTTCCACAACGCAATCACGGTGGGCATGGCCATGGGTTGCTCGACCAACGCCATCATTCACGTCATCGCGCAAGCGCGGCGCGCGGGCTGCGACATCGGCCTCGCCGACTTCGAGCGCATCAGCCGCAAGGTTCCCGTCATCGCCAACATCCGCCCCAGCGGTGACAAGTATCTGATGGAAGACTTCTACTACGCGGGCGGCCTGCGCGCGCTCATGAGCGAACTGAAAGATTTTCTCAAGCTCGATGCCATCACCGTCAACGGCAAGACTGTCGGCGAGAACCTGGAAGGCGCAAAGATTTTCGACCAGGACGTCATTCGCCCGCTCGCGCATCCCGTCTACGGCGAGGGATCGCTTGCGGTGCTAACAGGCAACCTTGCCCCTGACGGCTGCGTGGTTAAGCCGGCGGCCGCCGACCCCCGTTTCCTCAAGCACCGCGGTCGAGCCATCGTCTTCGACGGCTACCCTGAAATGAAGGCCCGCATCAACCGGCCCGACCTGGAGGTCACGCCCGACCACGTGCTGATTCTACGCAATGTCGGCCCGCTGGGCGGGCCAGGCATGCCCGAGTGGGGCATGATTCCAATCCCGCAGAAGCTGGTTGAAAAAGGCGTGCGCGACATGGTGCGCATCTCCGACGCGCGCATGAGCGGCACCAGCTACGGCGCGTGTATCCTGCACGTGGCTCCCGAGGCATACATCGGCGGGCCGCTGGCGCTCGTGCGGGAGGGCGACTGGATCGAAATCGATGTGGCCACGCGCGCCATTCACATGGATGTTCCGGAAGACGAACTCGCGCGCCGGCGCGCGGCGTGGCAACCGCCGCAACCGCGCTTCGAGCGCGGCTACGGCTGGATGTTCAGCCGCCACATCCAGCAAGCCAACGAGGGCTGCGATTTCGATTTTCTGCGGACCGAATTCGGCGCCCCCATCGGCGAACCCGACATCTTTTAACCAGCGGAGTCCAAAACGATGACGCATACCGTGCTGCAAATCGGCCCGATTTCGGACTATATCGATCCAAAGTTGGCACAGACGTTCCGTCTGTTGAAATGGTGGGAACAGTCGCAGCCCGACGCCCTGCTGGTCGCCGAAGGCGCAAATATCACCGGCATCGCCACCAATGCCCCTGTCGGCGTGCCCCCTGGCCTGCTCGACCGGCTGCCGGCGCTGAAGGTGATTTCTTCGCGCGGCGTGGGCATGGACAAAGTCGACCTGGCCCGGGCAAACACGCTCGGCATTCAAGTGGCGGGCAGTTTCGGCGTACTGAACGGCTGCGTGGCCGACATGGCGATGGCCCTCATCCTCGATACCGCACGCCAGGTGAGCGCCGCGGATCGTTATGTGCGTTCCGGGAAATGGGCGCATCAGCGCTATCCGCTCACCACGCGCGTATATGGAAAAAAACTGGGTATTGTCGGGCTCGGGCAGATCGGCTCTCTGATCGCCCGGCGCGCGGCCGGCTTCGACATGGAAATTGCCTATACCAGCCGCCGCGCGCACAGCGACACACCCCACCGCTACTTCGAATCGGCGCGGGCATTGGCGCAATGGTGCGATTTCCTCGTCGTGGTCGTGCCGGGCGGTGCCGCCACTCGGCACCTGATTTCACGCGAGGTGCTCGATGCGCTCGGCCCCGAAGGCTATCTGGTGAATATCGCGCGCGGTTCCGTCGTCGACGAGGCCGCGCTGATCGAGGCGCTCGCCAGCCGGCGCATCGCGGGGGCGGCACTCGACGTCTACGAACACGAACCCCACATACCCGAGGCACTGTCTGCCCTGGACAATGTGGTGCTGAGCCCGCACGCGGGCAGTGCCACGCGCGAGACTCGTACCGCCATGGACGATCTCGTCGTGGACAACTTGCGCGCGTACTACGAAAACGGCAAGGTGCTCACTCCGGCAGCTGCTTGAAGTGCTGTGCCAGCTGGTCGCTGGCCTTCGTGAGCAGCCCCTGGTCCGAGCCCACCGCCGCGAGTACCATGCCGAGCTTCAGATAACGTTCCGCGTCGGCAACGACGCCCGCGAGTATGCCCACCGCCTTGTTCTGACGGCGGGCGGCATCGCGGATGGCAATCATGGCTTTCTGCACATCATCATGGCCCGGCTGAATGAAGTGCCCCATGTTGGTCGAAAGATCCGCCGGCCCAATGAAAAGCGCATCCACGCCGTCCACGGCGGCGATCGCCTCGGCATTCGCGGTGCCTTCGCGAGATTCGATCTGCAGGATCATGCAGATATCGCTATCGGCGGTCGCGTGGTAATTGGGCACATGGCCGTAGCGATTGGCCCGGATGGAAGTGGAGACGCTGCGCACGCCGCGAGGCGGGTAGCGCGTGGCCGCGACGATGGACGCGGCGGCGGCGGCGGTCCGCACGTCGGGAATCATGATGGAACGCGCGCCCACATCCAGATACTGCTGTAGCAGGAACGGATCGGCCGACGGCAGCCGCACCACCGGTTCCAGCGGATACGGCGCCACGGCCTGCAGTTGCGCCATGATGGAACGCAAATCATTGGGCGCGTGTTCGCCATCAATGAGCAGCCAGTCGAACCCGGAGCCGGCAACGGCTTCGGCCGTCACGTTGCTGGCAAGCGAACACCAGAGTCCGATCTGACGGCGATTCTGCGCGAGATTCTGCTTGAGCTTGTTGCCTTGAATCATCCAATTCTCCCGTTCGTAGATACGTAATAGCGCCATTCACCCAGTCGCGCCACGCCGATGGTGGTTCCGTCACACATTGCCATCGACCAGTATGGCCCGCTCGGGTGATATGGTCAGAAATACGGATGCCCCCTCTTCCAGCAACGCTCCCGGGAACCCGTGCACGCGTATGAGACCGCCCGGCCAGCGCACGAAATAGGTCACGATGTCGCCAAGAAGAATGCGCCTCTCTATGGTCGCCGGCCACTGGTTGACGGCTGCTTCCGCGGGCTGCGTGCGCAGCTCCGCGTATACGGATCGCACGGCAACCGCGTGCTTGCCGTCAGCCCCCGGTTCCGGCGCCTGATCGCGCGGCGCGCAGCGCAGCGAAATGCCGCTGCCCACGTCGAGCGCTGGAGCGCCCTCCACGGATTCAACCAGCGTACCCGTGATGATGTTGGCCGCGCCGATGAAATCCGCTACGAACCGGCTGCGCGGCTGGTTGTAGATCTCCAGCGGCGGGCCTTCTTGTTCGATATGGCCTTCGCGCATCACGATCACGCGATTCGACATCGCCATGGCCTCTTCCTGGTCGTGCGTGACGTAAAGCGTGCTCGCCTCGAACTGCTGCTGCAGTTCCTTCATCTCTTCGCGCATGCGCGTGCGTAGCCGCGCGTCGAGGTTCGAGAGCGGCTCGTCGAGCAAAATGACTTTCGGACGGCACGCATAGCTGCGTGCCAGCGCCACGCGCTGCTGCTGCCCGCCACTGAGGTCGGTGGCCGGCCGCGAGGCGAAATCTTTCATGCCGACCATCTCGAGCGCCGCCGTGACCTGTTGCTTGATGTCGACATCGCGT
>SCQX01000245.1 GCA_004298545.1 Candidimonas sp.
CCTTCGGCAACCAGATTCAGCTGGCCGGCCAACGCCGCGTCTTGCGACGGGAAGTCGGCCACGCTGTGAGCGACGAGGTTCAAGCTGGCTTCCATCCTCTGTACGTGTAGCGCCAGGTCGCTCATTGTTTGGTCATTACGTGGATTACTTGCCGGTTGATTGATGAAACTTGTAAGTTACTTAGCTGATAGATATTTAGCCAACAAACTGTTAGTATATTGAACCAACTATAGGTCGGTCAAGCAAAAAACGGTTTCATGACAATGAAGATTCACCGCGCGTCGCTGTCGCTCGCGATTGCCTTCGCGCTTGGGGGTTGCGCGGTCGGCCCCAATTACCAGCGCCCGCAGGTAGCGGTGCCGGCACACTACAAAGAGCTACCCGGCTGGACTCAGGCCACGCCGGCCGCGGCAATACCCAAAGGTGACTGGTGGACGGCGTTTGGCGACCCGCTGCTCGACGAACTGGAGCCGCAAGTGGCCGTCTCCAACCAGACCGTGGCGCAGAGTTACGCCAACTATCAGGCGGCTCTGGCTGAAATCAAAGTGGCGCGCAGCGCGCTCTTCCCCACCATCGGCCTTTCGGGCTCCGTTGCCCGGCAGCGCGGCGGCGGCGCGTCGAGCCGCCTGGGCGTCGGCGGTCAGTCGGTCGCCAGCGCGGGTTCGGTCGAGGGCGACGTGAGCTGGGTACCCGACCTGTGGGGCGGGGTGCGCCGCAGCGTCGAGGAAAACAAGGCAAACGCGCAGGCAAGCGAAGCGACGCTGGCCAACGTCACGCTGTCTGAGCAGATCACGCTGGCGAGCACGGTGATTCAACTGCGCATCACTGACGCCAACGTCGATCTGTTGCGAAAGACGGTGGATGCCTACCGCGAATATCTGCGCGTGGTTGCCGACCAGGACGCAGCCGGCACCGTGCCGCCTTCGGACGTGATCAGCGCGCGCGTACAGCTCAAAAATGCCCAGGCGAGCCTGATTGCGCTGGGTGTCGCGCGTGCGCGGTACGCCCATGCCATTGCCGTGCTGGTCGGCAAGAATCCAGAAGCGCTCGACATTCCGCACAGCACGGCGCTGCCGTCGCTGCCTACCGTCCCGGTGGGGGTGCCGTCGACCCTGCTGCAGCGTCGGCCCGACATCGCTATCGCCGAGCGTCAGATGGCGGCGCAGAATGCCGCGATCGGCGTTGCCGTAGCGGCGTATTACCCCAGCCTGTCGCTGTCCGCGACCGATGGCTTTTCGCAGTCGCCGCTGGCCGGGCTGCTGAACGTTGCCAACTATGTATGGTCACTGGGCGCCGATGTTGGCGCCACCTTGTTCGAGGGGGGCGCGCGTCATGGCCGTGTCGCCGCCGCGCGGGCGGAGTACGACGCCGCGGTGGCGAACTACCGTGGCACGGTGCTGAGCGCGTTCGCCAATGTCGAGGACGATCTGTCGGGTCTGCGCATCCTCGCCCGGCAGGCCGCAGTGCTCGATGACGCGGTGCGCGACGCCACCCGCGCCACCGAGATCGCGCGCAACGAATACGCCGCGGGCACGGTCGATTTCACCACGGTGGCCACCGCGCAGGCAACCCAGCTGAACGACGAACAAACCGCCCTGAACGTGCATCAGCAGCGGTTGCTCGACACGGTTTCGCTGATCGGTAATTTGGGCGGCGGCTGGTCGGCCGAGGACTTGACCCTGGCCAGCGGCGCGCGGGCAACGGGGCACTAGGCGCCGCCGCGAATTCCGGCGCGGTCATTGCACGACGAAGCGCACGCGCCATGCCTATTTGTCGGGTGTGGTCAGCGGGCCGTGCTTGGTGTCGACGACGAACACCGCCAGGAGCTTGGCGGGCTTGGTCTTGCTGGCGTTTTCGCTGATCAGGTGGTGAGCGCCCGGGTCCTCGTACCAGGTTTGCCCGGCACGGTAGACGTGCACCGGCTGGCCCGCAACCTGGGTGCGTATGGCGCCGGAGATGACGTACGCCATGATGAATGCCGAGCCGGCGTGGTGGTGGGGCGCGGACTTGCCGCCGGCGGGGTAGTCGACCTCGACCGCAATCAGTGATTTGCCGGGGATGTTTGAAATGGGGTGGTTGAAGCGCTGCGCGATTTGAGCGCCGCCACCCGCATCGGCGGCGGTGGCCGTGAGCGGTGCGGCCCCTGCGAGCAGAACGGCGGCGCAGAGGCAGGTCAATTTGTTTCCGAGGGTCATGGCGGGTTCCCGATGATGATAAGTGGATGCCACGGTCGGCGCGGGCGCCGGAGATGAATGTTCCAGGTACTCAAGGCCCCGGAACGGGTTCACCCGGCTGGTGTAGCCCGGGCGGGCGCCGCGTGGCGTTGGAAGTAGCGTCAATGGTACCGCGGCGGAGCGGACTCGTTCAGGGCGCCCCCGAGGGCGTGTCGGGCTTTACGCCCCCGACGCCTGACAGACTCCCGGCGCTCGTATTGGCCTCACGTTTGCAGCAGCGCGCCCAGACGGTCGATGTCGACGTTGCCGCCGCTTAGAATGACGCCGATTCGTTTGCCGGCGAGGCTGGCGCACATCTGGCGCGCGCCGGCGAAACCGAGGCATCCGGTGGGTTCCACCAGCAATTTCATGCGCTCGGCGAAGAATCGCATGCCCGCGATGAGCTCGGCGTCGGTGGCGGTGATGACGTCGGTGACGTCGCGCCGGATGATGGGGAAGGTCAGGTTTCCCAGATGTTGGGTCTGCGCGCCGTCGGCGATGGTGCGCGGCGGGTCGATGTGAACGATGGCGCCGGAATGGAAGGAGCGCCTGCCATCGTCGCCCGCCGCGGGTTCCACACCATAGACCGCGCAGGCGGGGGCCAGTGCCTTGGCCGACAAGGCGGAGCCGGCCAGCAGGCCGCCGCCGCCAAGCGGAACGAACAGGGCGTCGAGCCCTCCCGTTTCTTCGATCAATTCCTTGGCCGCGGTGCCCTGGCCCGCGATGACGTCGTGGTGGTCGTATGGCGGGATGAGCGCGAGCCCGCCCTTCTCGGCCAGTCCGCGGGCGATCTGTTCCCGGTCTTCTTTATAGCGGTCGTACAGCACGACGTTGCCGCCGTAGCCGCGCGTGGCCGCCATTTTGGCCGCGGGTGCGTCTTTGGGCATGACGATCGTGGCCTTCACGCCGAGCAGCTTTGCCGCCAGGGCGACCGCCTGGGCGTGGTTGCCCGATGAAAACGTGATGACGCCCGCTTTGCGCTGCGCGTCCGACAGCAGCGACAGCGCGTTGAAGGCGCCACGGAATTTGAAGGCGCCCATGCGTTGCAGATTTTCGCACTTGAAGAAGCAATGGGCGCCCAGGTCGTCGTTGAGCGCGCGCGACGTCATGACCGGGGTGCGGTTGGCGTGGCCGTTCAGACGCTTCGCGGCCGCGGCAACGTCTTCGAAAGTGGTGAGGGATGGCATGGTCGACCTGGAGTGAAAGACGCGGTGATGAAAAAAGAATTCGGAGCGATCGCTATCATTGCATCGTGTGCGGACAAACACAAATGGCGCGCTGTCGCCCCAGCGTACAATCGATCGCATACTCTCGTCATCCGTGGGCAAGGCTCATCATGAACGCGCATCTTCCCGGCGGCTCGCAGCGATTGGCGCTCGACCCCGCGCAACTCTGGACGTTCGCGGAAACGGCGTGGGATTCCAGCATCGTTCCCGAACTCATCGATTACATTGCCATTCCCGCCAAGAGTCCGGCGTTCGATCCCGACTGGGTCGATCACGGATTCATAGAGCGCGTCGTTCACAATGCGGTCCAATGGGCGGTGAAGCAGGCGGTAGCGGGGCTGAAGGTCGAGGTGGTGCGGCTGCCGGGGCGCACGCCGGTCATCTTTTTCGATGCCCCATCGACGCGCGGCGACAATGGCGACACGGTCCTGTTTTACGGGCATCTCGACAAGCAGCCGGAATTCACCGGCTGGCGCAGCGGGTTCGGGCCCTGGACACCCCGCTATGAGGATGGCAGGTTGTACGGCCGCGGCGGCGCCGACGACGGCTATGCCATCTACGCCGCGATGACGGCGCTGGCCGCGCTGGACGCGCAGGGGGTGGGTCGGTCGCGCTGCGTGGGCATCATCGAAACGTGCGAGGAATCCGGCAGTTACGACCTTCTGCCTTATGTCGATGCGTTGCGGCCGCGTCTGGGCAATGTCGCGCTGGTCGTGTGCCTCGATTCGGGCGCCGCCAGCTACGAGCAGTTGTGGGTGACGACGTCGCTGCGCGGGCTGGTTTCGGGTACGCTCGAGGTCCGGGTGCTCGATGAAGGCGTGCATTCGGGCGATGCCAGCGGTGTGGTGCCGTCTAGTTTCCGCATCTTGCGCCAGGTGCTCGATCGTCTCGAGGACAGTGCAACGGGACATTTGCGGTCGTCGGGTTTCCATTGCAATGTGCCGGCCGACCGCCTGGCGCAGGTCAAACAGGCGGCGCGGCTGTTGGGTGACGAGGTCTGGGCTTCGTTTCCGTGGAGTGATGGCAGCGATGGCGGGCCGGTCCGGCCCATGGCGGCCGATCCGGAAGAGGCTCTGCTGAATCGGCACTGGCGGCCCATGTTGTCGGTGACGGGCGCCGATGGGTTGCCGCCGCTGGCGAGCGCGGGCAACGTCTTGCGGCCGCGCACCGCGCTGAAGCTGTCGCTGCGTCTGCCGCCGCTGGTCGACGCGGTTGCCGCCGGCCAGGCGCTGAAGGTGTTGCTCGAGGCCGATGCGCCATACAACGCCCGTGTGGTGTTCAAGCCCGACGAGGGGGCGGCCAACGGCTGGAATGCCCCCGAGTCGGCCGCCTGGCTCAGCGACGCGCTGGATGCCGCATCCCGCCAGTATTTCCAGGCGCCCTGCGGCTATATCGGCCAGGGCGGCACCGTGCCACTGATGGGGTTGCTGAAAAAGGGGTTTCCGCGGTCCCAGTTCATGGTTTGCGGCGTGCTGGGTCCGCATTCCAATGCGCACGGGCCCAACGAGTTCCTGCACGTGCCATTTGGCAAAAGATTGACCGCCGCGGTGGCGCAGACGGTTGCCGCGCTGCCGGCCTAGCCAAACCGGGCGCCATCGCCCTCTGATCAGGTGACCGGGTCTGATTCACGCACCGAATCCGCCGCGCCGAATCGCGCATGTCGACATGGATGCGTTCTACGCGTCCGTCGAACTGCTGCGCTACCAGGAATTGCGCGGGCTGCCGGTCGTCATCGGCGGGCGTGGCGATTACGCGCCGACGGTCGATGCGGCCGGCCGGCGCGGGTTTGCACATTTGAGGGATTACACCGGTCGCGGCGTGGTGACCACGTCCACCTACGAAGCCCGCGCGCTGGGTGTGTTTTCCGCCATGGGCCTCATGAAAGCGGCCGCCCTTGCGCCCCATGCGGTACTGCTGCCAGCCGATTTTGGCCGCTACCGCCACTATTCCCGCCTGTTCAAGGCCGCCGTCGCGCGCGTCGCCCCGCGCATCGAAGATCGCGGCATCGATGAGATCTACGTCGATCTGACCACGCACACCGAACCCGCGGAGCAGCTGGCGCGGCGCATCAAGGACGCGGTCCGGGAAGATACCGGGCTGATCTGCTCGGTCGGCGTGTCGCCCAACAAGCTGCTCTCGAAAATCGCTTCCGATCTCGACAAGCCTGATGGCCTCACGATTCTGACGATGGCGGACGTTCCCCGCCGAATTTGGCCGCTGCCCGTCAGCCGCGTCAATGGCATCGGGCCCAAGGCCGTTGCGCGGCTGGCCGGCCTGGGCATCGCGACGATTGCCGATCTGGCCGCGGCGTCGCCCGATCTGCTGCAGGCGCACTTTGGCCTGGGCCATGCGCGCTGGCTGGTGGACGTGGCGCATGGCGTGGACGAGCGGCCGGTGGTCACCCATGCGGAACCCAAATCGATCAGCCGCGAAACCACGTTCGATCGCGATCTGCACGTCGTGCGCGACCGCGCGGAGTTGTCGTCGTGGCTCGAGCGCTTGTGCGCGGAACTGTCGCGCGACCTGGCGCGCAAAGGCTACGTTGGCCGCACGCTGGGGGTCAAGCTGCGTTTCGATGATTTTCGCACGGTCACGCGCGACCTGACGCTGGAGGTGGCAACGGCCGATGCCGCCACGATTTTATGGGCGACTCGCGGCTGCCTGCGCCGCATTGCCATGAACCGCCGCATCCGGCTGCTTGGCGTGCGCGCAAGCGCGCTGGATCGCGACGATCGGTCTCTGGGTCGACAGGGGCCGGGCGCGCAGCTCGATCTGTGTTGAGCGCGGCTGCGCGCCGAATTTGCAACGCGGCCTGGCGAGCCCAGGCGCCGAAGTCGAGTGTTCGAATCAACCAAACGGGGCACTAGAAATCGAACGCGGGTTCCACCACGTCGCCGACCCGCAACTGCGCACGCGCCGCGCCCGACATCACGGCGTAGACGCCGAACAGCATGCCCTGGGGGAACAAGCGGTGGCGGGCGAGCGTCAGCGTGGGTTCCATGCCCACGACGGCCGTTTCGGGGTCGACGTTGGGAATCTGGCAGCGCGCGCAGGCCTTGGTGAACGCAAAGGTGAGGGGGCCGAC
>SCQX01000246.1 GCA_004298545.1 Candidimonas sp.
GCTCGGCCGCCTGCTGGCGAAAGTGCAGTTGGCGCAGCCTGCGCTCGGCGACGACTTCCGCCCGCTCGCGCAGCGCTTGGCCGCGCGCCAGCTGACGGCGCAGTTGCGTTATTTCGTTCTCCAGGGTGAGGCTGTCGGCCATCGAAATTCCGTTTGCGCGTTTGTTACCCGGCGTCGTCCCCGGGTGGATTCGGAAGGGTTCAGAATTTCACGTAGATGAGCTTTGCGGTGGTGGTGGTGGATTGGCCAGGCACCGGTATGGCCAGCACGTCTTGCGCGGAAAGCACGCTAAATGGCACCCCCCCGGCCTGAACGCCAGATTCCCCGCCGGCCTTGCCACCTTCGCCGCCACTGGCCTGCGATGCCTGGTTGCCGGCGTTGGACCCCGATGCGGAGTTTGCTGGCATGCCATTCAGATTGATGGACTGCATGATGAACGGTGTCATGGATGGTTGACAACTGACCAAGGTATTTGCCTGGGTGGGGATATTGAAGAAAGACTGCTGCATCGCGCACGATGACGTAATTGTGATGCTTGCGTGGAAGGCCCCTCCCGCCGTAGCCGCCGGCGCGTTCGGGGATGTTGCAAGCAGTGTTGCCAGCGAAGCAAGGCACAGGATCTTTTGAGTGGTCATGAGTGCATTAGGAACTTCGACGCCGTGGCATCATATTATGATCCCCCTTGGCAATGCCATCCAGTGCGGGTAACCCGGTGTCGATGACCGGCGTTTCGTTGCACGGGCTGTGCTTCCTGTTCGTCAAACCAAGTTTCCTTCTTCGTTCAGTAGTTCACCGTTACGACTACCGCATCCGTGTAGGTCCCGGCTCGGGGAGCGGCCGGTTGCGGCGGTACCCGGCCGTACACCGTCAGTGTCTGCGCTTGTCCATTGCCGGTGTTCGTTTCGCCCAGTGCTTCGGTGTCGCCCCATCGTTGGGATCGCTGGGAATCCTTGTACAGTTCGTAGCTGACGTAGCCGCCATTGGGACCCTTCATGCGCCGCTGACCGCCCGCGGACGTCGCATGCTGGCCATCGCCCAGCAGCACGTAATAGGGCGTGCCGTTGCAGGTGACGGAAATCGCCGCGGTCGTATCTACGTTCTGAGTCAGAATCCCGGGAACAGTACCGAAGTTCATCTCCGATGCGGAATTGAGTACACAGTCACTTTGGACCACGGCGGAAATCTTGAAGTTCGACGTCGTTGTCGTGAAGCCACCGCTCCCGCAGGCGGGGGCGTTGCCCTTGTAGGCGATGTAGGCGAGCGTCAGGCGCCAGCCGCCGATCGAACTGGTGTCGTAGGTGCCCGGCGCGAGACTGCCCTGGTTCGCGGCAAGGAAGCCGTAGATGGTGAGCATCACCGTATTTTGATGCTCTTGGTCGGGGGAAATGGTCATCGTCGCGGTCACGGGCGGGTAGCTGAGCCTGCCCACGTCGCCCCAGACATTCAGGCCCGCCGCATCCGAATACAGGTTGAACGTCAATGCACTGCCGCCCCCGCCGCCCGCCAGGGCCAGGTGGCGCACGCCGAATTGCCCGGTGGTGGGGTCCCCCTGCAGGCCCACGCATATCAGGATTTGGGTGTTGGGTGTGGACTGACAGTTGAGGGTGATCTGCGCGGTGCTGCCCTGGCGACCGGTATCGAGCAGATTGACCGTGCCGAAGTTCAGCTCGTTGGACGTGGCCGTGCAGCTGATGGGGGCGTCGGCGTTGGCTGGCGTGATGTCGCACGCGAGCAGCGCCACGGCCGCCAGGGTGGCGCACGACAAGCGCCGCAGAAGCATCACCAGGCGATGAACGTCCCTGATCATTTCGACCCTCCGGCGGTCGCGTGGTGGGGCGTTGCCAGCGGCAACGGCCGGCACACCAGCGGGCCGATCCGCGGCAGCGTGTCGTCCTTCGCCGCGTAGGCGAACCGCACGCCGCAGTCGGGCCCGACGCCGCGCACGACCAGCTGGTTGTCCTTCTTCAACCCTTCCAGGTAGAGTTCGCCGTCGTAGCCTACGTAGCCGCCAAGGCTGGGGTCGTCGTTCAGAGTGGCGCGGGCGCCCAGCGGCACGTCCTTGCCATCGGGTTCGCGCAGGATGATGGAGGCAGCGTGAATCCGCTCGATGGAAAACTTGACGTCCACACCCGAACCCCGACGCGGCACGACGTTCTCGTTCACACTCTTGATGCGCATGTCGGCGGGCAGGTTGGTGGGGTCGATCGAGATCTTGTTGTCCTGGTACGATTGCAGCGCGGGAACGAGCAGCAGCCCGCGGCTGTTCGTG
>SCQX01000247.1 GCA_004298545.1 Candidimonas sp.
AGGTTCGGATCGCCGTCGAGCAGCGCCATGATGTCGTCCAGCGTGGCAATGCTCACTACCGGAATCCCATAGGCGCGCGAGACGTCCTGCACGGCCGAGAGTGGCGACAATTCCCCGTCGGTGCCCGCGCGCTCCATGCGATCGAGCGCGATCAGAACCGCGGCGGGGGTCGCGCCCGCCTGCCGGATGAGGCCAACCGATTCGCGCACCGACGTCCCCGCGGTGATCACATCGTCGATGATGACGACGCGCCCGCGCAGCGGCGCGCCGATCAAGACACCGCCTTCGCCGTGATCCTTCGCCTCCTTGCGGTTGAACGCGAAGGGCACTTCCCGCCCGCCCATCTCCGGGTGGTTGGCCAGCGCGATGGCCGCCGCCGTCGACAACGGAATGCCTTTGTAGGCCGGACCGAAGAGCATATCGAATTCGACCCGTGAATCGACGAGCGCCCGGGCGTAAAAACTGGCGAGCCGGCCTATCGAATGCCCCGAATTGAAAAGCCCGGCATTGAAGAAATACGGACTCACGCGCCCGGACTTGACCTTGAACCGCCCGAAACGCAATACGCCGCAGTCGAGCGAAAAACGAACGAATTCAGTGCGGGACAGCGCGTGATCGGTCATTGGGGGCAAAACCACAGTTGGACGAAACGAGGGCCACATTATCATCCAGATTGCGCAATCCCCCAAGGCGCCGATCGCGCGCGATTATCGGCCACCGGTCGATCAGCCCGAACAATGACATCGAGGCATTTCCCCACGCGCCGGATTTTCATACACTGGCGAAGGCGCCGGCGGTGGCCGCGAAAGCCGCCGCGACACGCCAACCCGCCCACGGACAACGAAAGAGTCATCGTGCTGCGCATCACTTCCATCAACGTCAACGGCATCCGCTCCGCCTTCCGCAAGGGTTTGCAGCCGTGGCTGAGCCGCCACCGCCCAGACGTCGTCTGCCTTCAGGAAATCAAGATCGATGCCGGCGACCTCACCGACGAGCTGAGCAATCCCCCAGGCTACCGAGGGCACTTCTCCCACGCGAGGAAGAAGGGGTACAGCGGCGTCGGCCTATACCTGGCGCATCCCGCGCATGCCCTGACCAGCGGAATGGCGTGCCCGGAATTCGACGCAGAGGGGCGCATTCTCCGCGCCGATTACCGCAACCTCAGCGTCATCAGCACTTATTTCCCGTCCGGCAGCAGCGGCGAGGACCGCCAGCAGGCGAAGTACCGCTTTCTCGCCCGCTTCAGCGACTGGCTGGGCGGGCTCATGGACGAACACCGCGCCACCGGGCGCGAATTCATCCTGTGCGGCGACTGGAATATCGCGCACAAGGAAATCGACCTGAAAAATTGGCGTGGCAACCAGAAGAACTCGGGTTTCCTGCCCGAAGAGCGGGCGTGGCTGACAACCGTGTTCGACGAGCGCGGTTTCGTCGACGTATTCCGCACCCTCGACCAGGGGTCCGACCAGTACACCTGGTGGAGCAACCGCGGCCAGGCCTGGGCCAAAAATGTG
Source organism: Candidimonas sp. (assembly GCA_004298545.1). Lineage (GTDB taxonomy): Bacteria > Pseudomonadota > Gammaproteobacteria > Burkholderiales > Burkholderiaceae_B > SCQX01. The sequence goes on from SCQX01000247.1 coordinate 1,515, forward strand.
GGGTGGCGCATCGATTACCATATCGCAACGCCCGGCATTGCCGCGAAAGCCATGCGCGCATCCATCTATAAGGACGAACGCTTCAGCGACCACGCGCCACTGACGATCGACTACGACAGCCCCCCGTGAAGCGGTCTGTCGAGTGCGCGAATCTCCGATCGGCGCCACCATAGCAGCGCCAGCCCGGGCAGGGAGATGAAAACCGTCAACATGAAGAACGCCGGCCATCCCAGGTGATTCACCAGCGGCGGCGTCAGCGGACCCGCCAGGTACGTGCGCCCGACGGCGGACAGGGCCGACAATAGCGCGAACTGCGTCGCAGAAAATTCGTGATTGCACAGCGCCATGAGCAAGGCGACGAACGCCGCGGTGCCCAACCCGCCGCACAAGTTCTCGATCGCCACCGCCATCGCCATGGAAGCCACATGGGGCGGCGTCACCGCCAGCACCCAGTAGCCAAAATTGGATATTGCCTGAAAAACGCCAAACAACATCAGCGAGCGATACAAGCCCATGCGCGCCATCAACGACCCGCCCGCCAAGGCGCCCACAATCGTCGCCGCCAGACCAAAAATCTTGTTCACCGTACCCACTTCGGCCAGGCCGAAGCCAAGGCCGCGCAGCAGGAACGTGGTGGAAAGCGCTCCCGCGAACGCATCGCCCAGTTTGTACAAAACAATCAACGCCAGAATCGTCAAGGCACCCGGGCGGCGAAAAAATTCCGCCAGTGGCTCCACGACCGCTACGGCCAGGCTTGCCGGGACGGTTGCCCGCTCTTCGGGTTCGGGGGCAAGCCCTGTGGCGATCGCGCATAGGGCCATGAGCGCGCCCATCAGGAAGTAGGTGTTGGTCCAGCCAAGCCATTCTCCCGCCAGTACCAGCGCCAGGCCGCCCGAGGCGATCATGGCCAGGCGGTAGCCCAGGACTTTCACGGCGGCGCCCGCGGCCAGCTCGTGCTTGCGCAGCACGTCCGTACTGTAGGCGTCGAACGCAATGTCTTGCGTAGCCGACAGGAACGCCACCAGCACCGCCAGGGCGGACAGTGCGCCCAGATGGCGCGCCGGCGACACCACGCCCATGGCGGCGATGCCCAGCGCCAGCAGAATCTGCGTGCAAAACATCCAGCCGCGGCGGCGCCCGAACAGCGGGGGCGCGTAGCGATCGATCACTGGCGCCCAGAGAAATTTCAGTGTGTACGCCGAACCGATCAGCGTCAGGAAACCAATGTCCTGCAGTGACACCTTCGAAACCGTTGCCCACGCCTGCAGCGTGCCGCTCGTCAGCGCCAGAGGCAGCCCGCTTGCAAAGCCCAGCGCCAGCAGGGGCACCACGCGCGGACTGGCATAAACACTGGTTGACGCCCCGATGATCTAGTTCTCCCGCGATGATGGGCAATGGTGGTTCGACTCGAACCGATAGACGGCAAGCGTACACCGCCACTCCGGTAAAAGCGAAATTTCCCGCCGCGTGTTGAACGTGGCGAGATCGACGATGCGCAGCGCCAGCGATGCCGCAAGGCGCTCGAAATCCCTCAGCGTGCACAAATGAATGTTGGGTGTGTCGTACCACTGATAGGGCATTTCGCCGGTGACCGGCATATGCCCGCGCAAAATCGACCAGCCGTGCGTCCAATAGCCGAAATTGGGAAAGGAAACGATGCCGAAGCGCGCCACACGAGCCATTTCCCGAAGGATGTGTTCCGTATGGTGCATGGACTGCAACGTCTTCGACAGCACTACCGTATCGAACTGCCCGTCGCCGAACAGCGCCAGCCCTTCCTCCAGGTTCTGCTGAATAACGTGGACACCGCGGCGCACCGACGCGATGACATGATCGTCGTTGAGCTCGACTCCCGCGCCAACCACCTGCTTTTCGTCACGCAGATGAGCCAGCAGCGCGCCGTCGCCACACCCGAGGTCGAGGACGCGGCTCCCCGGGCTTATCCAGCGCGCGATGCGCGCAAGGTCCAGGCGCAGCGTGCCATCGGGACCGATTTGCGGCACATCGCTCATGCGAGCACCCCGGTCGTCAAATGGCGCGGCGGCAGGTTGAGCGCACGAGCGATATGGTCGTAGTAGCCTTGAACAACGGCATGATAGCGGCGATCGCTGAGCAGAAAGGCGTCATGGCCATGCGGCGCGTCGATTTCGGCGTAGGTGACGGCGCGCCGATTCTGCAACAGCGCACGCACGATCTCGCGCGAACAGGCTGGTGGAAAACGCCAGTCGGTGGCGAAGGACACCAGCAGGAAGCTTGCCCGAACCCCCGCGAGCGCCCGCGCCAAATCGCCGCCGCACGCGCGCGCGGGGTCGAAATAGTCGAGCGCGCGGGTCGTCAGCAGATACGTGTTGGCATCGAAATACCGGGAAAATTTCTCGCCCTGATGGCGCAGATACGATTCGACCTCGAACTCGACGCCGTAGCCATAATGGAACCCGCCGCCAGCGGCGGGCTCGCGCTGCGTGCGGCCGAATTTTTCGGCCAGCATCGCGTTGGACTGATAGGTGATGTGCCCCACCATGCGGGCAACCGACAAGCCACGCGCCGGCACGACCCCATAGGCGTAGTAGTCGCCACCATGGAAGTCGCGGTCGGAGATGATGGCGCGGCGGGCAACCTCGTTGAAGCCGATATTCTGCGCCGACAGCCGCGACGTACTGGCGATGACGACGCAGTGCTCCACGCGCTCCGGGCATGCAATGGCCCAGCTCAGCGCCTGCATGCCGCCAAGCGACCCGCCCATCACCGCTGCGAACTTCCGGATGCCCAGATAGTCGGCGAGGCGCGCCTGCGCCTGCACCCAGTCTTCCACGGTGAGCATGGGAAACGCCGCGCCCCAGGGCCTGCCCGTTGCAGGATTGATGCTGGACGGCCCGGTGGAGCCGAAGCAGGAGCCGATATTGTTGACGCCAATGACGAAGAAACGGGAGGTGTCCACGGCCTTGCCGGGGCCCACCATGTTGTCCCACCAGCCGATGTCCTTCGCGTCATTCGCGGCGATGCCGGCCACGTGGTGCGATGCGTTCAACGCATGGCACACGAGAACGGCGTTGGTGCCAGCCTCGTTGAGCGTGCCGTACGTTTCGAAAGCGAGTTCATAGCCGGGCAGTGTCTGGCCGCTTGCCAGCGCCAGCGGTTCTTCGAAGCGGACGACTTCGGCCGTGACGACCCCCACCGAACCATTGGGAACGGCGGCGGGTGCAAGAGAAAGGGAAACCGGATGGGAAGCCATAAGGACCTCTTTAGCTGGACTTATCAGGCGCCCGCAAGCGGATCAGGCAAATCGGCGCGGCAATCACAAGTGTTCGATTCTACCATCTTCGACGGCGCGTACGTGCCGACACCCCCATGGCCCGACCCCGCCGTCGGGACCATCGAATCGGCCCGCGGAGTGTCCGACCGAATTATCCAGAGGACTCTCCGATCCCATTGATTTTACGGGGATGATGAAAATTGATACATTCAATCAGATTTTGTCATTCCCTCGACACCTCTCGCACCAAAGACCGCCATGACTCAAGGAACGACACCCCCGAAGACGCTCACCCAAAGAGAAACCGTCTGCCTTCAATGGGCCTCGGTGGGCAAGACCAGCTGGGAGGTGGGCGTCATCCTGGGCTTGTCGGAACGCACCGTCAATTTCCATATCGTCAATGCCTGCCGGAAACTGAACGTGCATGGCCGTCAGGCGGCCATTACTATTGCGCTGCGCGCGGGGCTGCTTCCGGCACTGGTCAGCGAAGCGTCGTCGAATCCAGAAACCGCGCGGCTTCATGATCCGGAAAAGCCGCGGCATCGGCCGTCACCATGGCCTCCACCAGCGCCCGCGGCGTTACCCACACCACTGCCCGCAGCGCCGTCGGCTTGCTCGCACCCGCGCTCGTACCCTGCAGCCAAAATGGTTTTCCAAACGCAGGAAGCGTTTGCGGGCGCGCCACGTTCAGTCCGTGATAAAAAGATTCAATGACTTGCCGGCCCATTTCAGTGCGCATCGCTTCATCGTGCTGCAGCGATGCCGGAAGCGGCGCATAACCCACGGCGAACAGCGCGCCGTGAACCTCGGCAAGCAGAAATGTCAGCGTGACATTGTGCCCGGCGAAATCAAGTGTGCGCGAACGCGCAACCGGTTTGTCGGGAAGAGCCGACGTCACGGCGCCGCCCGCCAATGAAACGGGGCGCCAATCGTAGCGCGGCGAACAAGCGGTCAGCAGCGCCAACAGCACCAGCGACAATACCCACTTGCCCCACATCGCGCCTCCTCGATCCGTTCGCGTTACGATACCACTCCGGTCGGGCGGAGAAGGCACTCGTCCCCATCGGGTAGAATTTCCTGCCGGGAACACGGCACCTCACTCCTCCTCGGGAACCACCCCGCAATGATATCCAGCACAACCAGGGACTCTCGGCTAGCGCCGCTGCGCGATCATCGATCGTTGTTCAAAAATATCCTGCGTGGCATAGAGAAAGAGGGGCTGCGAGTCGACACGACGGGTTTTCTGGCAAGCACCCCACACCCGGCCGCCTTCGGTTCGGCCCTGACCAACCACCACATCACGACCGATTACGCCGAGGCGCTTCTGGAGATGATCACCGGCACACACACCACCGTGGCCGGCCTGCTGCAAGAACTTTGGGACACACACGAATTCGTCGCGGGCCACCTGGACGGCGAACTGATCTGGAATCAATCGATGCCGGCGCATCTGCCCGACGAACCCGACATCCCCATCGCCTGGTACGGCACATCCAACACCGGCATGCTCAAACACGTGTATCGGCGCGGCCTGGCCGAGCGCTATGGCAAGACCATGCAGTGCATCGCCGGCGTGCACTACAACTTCTCGGTTCCCGACACGCTGTGGACCCAGCTGGGGGTCGCGGGCGATTCCCCCGCGGATCAACGATCCAAGGGATACCTCGCGCTGATACGCAATTTCAACCGCTATTCATGGCTGCTGATGTACCTGTTCGGCTGCTCACCCGCCGTGTCGACCCGATTCCTGCGCGGTGCGCGGCGTCACACCTTGTCGCAGCTCGACAAAGACACTTTGTATCTTCCTCATGCCACCAGCCTGCGCATGAGCGATCTGGGCTACAAGAACAAGGCGCAGTCCGATCTCGAACTCTGCTACAACAATCTCGAAACCTTCCTCAAGCGCATGTACGACGCCGTCACGACGCCCTGGCCCAAGTATCAGGCAATCGGCACGCACCGTAACGGCGAATGGATCCAGCTCAACACCAACGTGCTGCAGATCGAGAACGAATACTATTCAAGCATTCGACCCAAGCGCACCACCGGCCGCTGCGAACGCCCGGTCACCTCGCTGGCCGCCCATGGCGTCGAATACATCGAGGTGCGCTGCCTCGACATCGACCCCTTCGAGGCTATCGGCATATCGTCGCGCACCAGTCATTTCATGGATGCGTTCCTGCTCTTTTGCGCGATCGAGGAAAGCCCGTTCTTTCCAAACGGCGGGTTCTGCGGCGACAGCCACAAAAACTTCGCGGTGGTGGCCAGGGAAGGCCGCAAGCCGGGCCTGACGCTGATTCGCGAGAAAGCGTTCATCCGGCTGCAAGACTGGGGACGGGAAATTCTCGACCGCATCGCGCCGTATGCGGAACTGCTCGACGACGCGCTTGGCGAGGCGGGCGCACAAGGCTATGCCGCGGCCGTCGACTCACAACGACCGAAGCTCGATGACCCGGCCCAGACGCCTTCCGCGCAGCTGCTGCAAATACTGCGTGACCAGGGTACCAGCCTGCACGACTACTCGCTGTCGGAAAGCGGCAGGCATCGAAACGCGCTGCTGGCCACACCGCTCGCCCCCGCCAAAATCGAAGCGTTCAAGGCGGAGGCGGCCCGTTCCGTGGAAGAGCAGGCGCAATTCGAACGAGGCGACACCATGGATTTCACGTCCTATGTGGCGCGCTACCACGCCGCGCTCAAACGCCCGTGACGGCAGCCGTTTCCCCCGCCCAACCCGCGCCGTCTCACAGTCCCAGATACGCCTGGCGCACGTGGTCGGACGACCGAATCTCTCCGGCGCTGCCACGCAGGGCCACCGCGCCCGTCTGCATGACGTACGCGCGCGCGGCAATCTCCAGCGCCTGGGCCATGTTCTGTTCCACCAGCAGAATGGACGTACCGCGACGGTTCAGACTGGTCAGGGCATCGAATACGACGTCGACCAGCAAAGGAGAAAGCCCCAGGCTGGGTTCATCGACCAGAAGCAGCCGCGGGCCGCTCATCAGCGCGCGGCCGATCGCCAGCATCTGACGCTCGCCGCCCGATAGCGTGCCGGCGATCTGGGTACGCCGCTCGGCCAATCGCGGAAAGAGCCCGTACACCTCATCCAGACGCTCGCGCACGACCGATTGCTCACCCACCGTGTAGGCGCCCAGAAGCAGGTTCCGCTCTACCGCCTGGCGCGCAAATACACGACCGCCCTCGGGGATGAGCGCAATGCCGCGGCGCACCAGAACGTCGGGCGCCAGCCCGGTGACATCGTGGCCGTCGAACATCACGCGCCCGGCCCGCGGCTTGACGGCGCCGACGATGGCGAGCAGCGTACTCGATTTGCCCGCGCCGTTCGCACCCAGCAGCGCCGCGATCTCGCCCGCGCGCACTTCGAGCGAGATGCCATGCACCGCCTGCACGCCACCGTAGGCCACCCGCAAATCTTCGACACCTAGCAGCACACCGTCAGGCACGATATTTTCTCCCGAGATAGGCCTCGATCACCGCGGGATTGCGCACGACTTCCTCAGGGGTGCCCGACGCGATCAGCTGACCGAAATCCAGCACCAGTACGCGCTGCGCCAGGCGCATCACGACTTCCAGCACGTGTTCCACGATCAGCAGCGTGACACCGCGCGCATGGATCGCCCGAAGAATCTCGACCAGCGTGCGCGCTTCGGTGGGATTGAGCCCACCGGCCACCTCGTCGAGCAGCAGCATCTTGGGCGAGGTCGCCAGGGCGCGCGCCAATTCGATGCGCTTCTGTCCGGCCACGTTCAGGTCACCCGCGCGCATCGTGCCGCGATCGCCCAACCCCACCTCATCGAGTACCCGCCGTGCCGCTTCGCGCGCGGCATCCAGTTTCGGGTGCCGCAGCAGCGCGCCGACCATGACGTTCTCGAGAACGGTCATGGCCGGAAAGCTGCGCGGAATCTGATAGGTGCGCACCAGACCGCGCCTGGCGATCGCCTCGGGCGCGCGCCCCGTCACCTCGTCGCCATCGAAACGCACGTGGCCTGACGTGGGCGCATGATGGCCGACCAGCCCATTGAACAAAGTACTCTTGCCCGCGCCATTCGGCCCGATGATGGCGGCGATCTCGCCCGCCTCGACGCGCAGGCTGATGTCCCGATTCGCCACCAGGCCGCCAAAGCGCTTCGTGAGGTTCTCAACTTCCAGCAGAGCCACGGTGCCACCTCAACGTAACCAGACCCTTGGGCAGGAACAGGCTGACGAGGATGATCGCCAGCCCATACAGCAGCAGATCGAGGCCGCTGCCCGAGCCGCCCAGCGCCACGCGCATGCCCTCGCCCAGCGGAATCAACAGCACGGCGCCGAGCCAGGGGCCGACGAGGCTTCCCACACCGCCCAGAATCGCCACCAGCACGATCTGAATGGACAGGGTGAGGCTGAAAGCGGAATCGGGATCGATGAAGCCAATGTAAATGGCATAGAAACCGCCCCATACCCCCGTGAGCGCGGCCGACAGCACGAACGCCAGCATCTTGTAACGTTCGACCGGCACGCCCAGGCTGCGCGCGGCGCCCTCGTCGCCATTGATCGCGCGCCAGTAGTAGCCGGTTCTGGAACGCGCCAGTACCACGGTCAGCGCGAAAGTCAGCACCGCCAGGCCCAGCGCGATCCAGTAGTACGGCGCCTTGTCGCGAAACAGCAGCAGCCACGCGTCGTTCGCAATGGGTGCCTCGACCCCGGTGGCGCCACCCGCCCAGTTCCAGTTGACGACCAGCAACTGCGCGACGGTCAGCAGCGCAATGGTCGCCATTGCGAAGTAGTGCCCGGTCAGGCGCAGCGTGGGCCGGCCAACGACGAACGCCACGGCCGCCGCCACTAGGCCGCCCAGCGGAATACCAACCCACGGACTCAAGCGCAGCGCGGCCAGCGGCAACAAGGTGGTATAAGCCCCCAGGCCAAGGAACACCGCATGGCCGAACGACACCCGCCCCAGAAACCCGCCCACGAGGTTCCACGCCGCCCCCAATGCGCCATACATCAGCATCATCACGACCACCTGCTGGGAGAAGGGATCGGTGACGAGGAAAGGGAAAGCCGCCAGCGCCCCCAGCACCGGAATCAGCCAAAGCCCGCGCGCGCCCGATGCAGTCATGTCACCACCTTCCGAACAGGCCACGCGGCCGGTACCACAGCACCAGCAGGAAGATCAGAAAGATGCTGACCATCTTGTAGGCGGGCAACACGAAATAACCCGTCAGCGCTTCAACGAGGCCGATGACAATTCCCGAGACGAACGCGCCGGGCAAAGAACCGAACCCGCCCATGGCGACCGCCACGAAGGCCAGCAGCCCGAACACGTTCCCGACCGACGGGAATATGTAGAAGAATGTCGTCAGCAGGGCGCCGGCAAGGCCCACCGCGGCGCTGCCAAGCATCCATACCTGGGCATTGACGCGATTCGAGGCTATACCCACCAGCAGGGCGGCTTCGCGATCTTCCGCCACCGCCTGCAAGGCATGCCCCCAACGGGTGCGATACACCAGGAAAAACAGCAGCACGACGACCAGGAGCGACACCAGTCCGGTGCCCACCTGCGGCAGCCCCATGGAGATGCCGGCCATTCGCACGCTGCCCGACAGCCAGGTGGCCGGCAGGTTGCGGTAATCGGGCGAAAACGCAATGAACGCCAGCTGACGCAGCACCAGGCCCAGGCCGAAGGTGGCGAGGATGACGACCATCGAGGGACCCCGCTGCAAGGGGCGAATGATGAGCGCGTACGACAGGAAGCCCACGAACGCCAGCAGGCAGGCCACCAGCGGCGCCGACAGCGTCGGGTCGAGGTGCGCCAGCGTGTAGAGCCAATAGGCCGCATACATGCCCAGCATCAGGAAATCGCCGTGCGCGAAATTGATGACGTCGGTGATTCCCCAGATCAACGCCAGCCCGACCGCGATCAGCGCGTAGATCAGGCCATTGACCAGCCCCGTCGCAAGCGCCTCGTACACGCGGGCCTCGCGCTACTGGCGGCCACCGGAAAGGCGCCAAGGGGGGAACATGGCTACTTCCAGGTGAACGGCAGCTTGGGAAGATCCTGCATTTTCTTGTAACGCGTCGGCCAGACGGTGTGGTATTGCTTGCCCTCGAGTTGCAGAATCAGACCCTGCCCCTTGACGTTCTGCCCGGTGGCGTCGAATTTGACGCCGGCCCACGGCATGACGATCTGGTCGGCGGTCAAGTCGGTGCCGGCAAGCGCCGCGCGAATCGCCCCGGGCTTGGTGGAACCCGCCCGATCGATGGCGTCGGCAAGCACCAGCATGCCCTGGAGCGAGCGGGCGCTGTTGCCGTTCAGGTCGTTCCCGGTTCTTGTCTTGAACATGTCGTTGACCTGCTTGATGACCGGCTTGACCGTGTACAGATCATTGCCCCAGACGTCACGCGTCAGCACCCCCTGCACCTCGGCCCCCACCTCGGACACGAACCGCGGATCGATGAACCCGGCGTCATTGGCCAGGAAAATGGGCGGGGCGTAATTCAACTGGTGCATGGTGCGCACGAACAGCATGGCGTCGGATGTGTAGCTGGCGAAGATTGCCACGTCGGGCTTGGCGGCGGCCAGCCGTTGCGTCTCGGAATTGAGCGACGGCGCGCCCGCCGAATACGCGATGTTCGCCACAATGACGCGGCCCGCCTGCTTGGCGTATTTTTGCAGCGCCTTGTAGGTATTGACGCCGAAGTCGGTGTTTTCATAGACCACGGCAATCCGCTTCGTGGGCAGCGTCTTGATGCCGTCCAGGAACTGCATCATGTTGCCGATGAACGTGTCGTCGTTTGGCGTCGTGCGGAAGAACCATTTATAGCCGCGTTCGGTGAGGTCGGGGCTGCTGGACTCAGGGTTCATGTACGGAATGCCACGCTGTTCCGCGATGCGACTGGTGGTCTTGGTGACCGCCGACTGATAGGCGCCGATCAGGGCAACCACATGGTCGTGATCGATCAGGCGCTGCGCTTCCGCCTGGCCGACGCTTGGGCTGCCCTGTGAATCGGCAAAAATGACTTTCACCTTGGCGCCGTCCAGGCGGGGCAGCCCCGCGCCGGCGGCCAACGGAATTCCCTTGAGTTCGGGATGCTTGTCATTGATGACATCGACGGCCAGCTCGATGGCCTGCCGAAGCTCGGTTCCGGTGGACGCCAACGCACCGGTCAGTGGGTAAATGGCGCCGATGGTAACGACCTTCTGTTGCGCCGGCGCATTCGGCGCCAACGCGATGCCCAGACACGAAAGCAGTACGGCCAGCAGCCTCTTCATTTCCGGTCTCCGGTGGGACACGACCCCGCATTATTAACCGATTCGGCGCGATTTTTCCATTGGCGACTCCCCTTACGCGTTACCGGCCCCGGGCGGGCCTCCCCCGCGCCGCCTTCTTGTGTTGAAAATCCTTATGTCGGTGGATCGATTCCCAAACGGCTTACGTCAGCACGTCACACCATCGTCAGCGGTACCCCAATAGGCAGGCCTGCTCCCTTCATGACGATACGGGAGCCTGTGCGCCCAGATAGCGTCCACCAAGTTGGTGTAAATCCGCAGCCCGATCTCCAGTTCGGTTTTCTTTACTCAGGCGGCCTGTTGCCTTTAAGCACTTGTGGCGTGGTCGCCACATCTGGAAGGTTCGAACTGAATGGTATCGCTGACTTAGCAATTACCTCGATCTACAAGGTTGATCCCCCGGGCCCGCTAAAACCGGGCCGAGGAGCCTGCTTGTTGCCCAGGTTCTCTACGGATGGTGCATACAAATGTTATGCATTCCCTTTATGACGGTAATGTTGTGTAACAACAAAAAGTATTTTACCATTGTCACAATGGTTACCTACTATATTGCTTCTGGTAATACTTACGTTACAAGGTTATATCCTAAACCCAACATATTCATTGAGTGCAGCTTGCGTATCAATAACACACTAACAATTTAGAATTTGAAAATGGAGCTGGCAATAAATGAGGATCCTCCTTTTAATCGGCTTTATTGGCGCGTCAGTAAGTATTGCTGGATGTCAGGCACCGGGACAACGATATGCATCGAATGTCTACGGCGCTGGACAAGTTAATACCCGCCAAGAGGCTACTACTATCGAAATTCTTGCTGTTCTTCCTGCCAAGGTTCAAGTAAGCAATGCTCAAAATCAACGTGCTGCAACCATTGCAGGAGCTCTTATTGGAGCCATAGGCGGCGGATTACTTGGGGCCAATGCCAATAGTCGATATCATCGTTCCAATGCGGTACTTGGTGCAGCTGGCGGTGGAGTTGCCGGCGCGGCTGTTGGATCGCTAGTACCGAGCACTGTTTTGGTTGATGGAGTATCTATAGCTTATAAGCAGGACGGTAAAGTTTATAACTCGGCCCAGGTTGGGGAGCAGTGCCAGTTTCATCCCGGCACTGCACTCATGGTATCAACGGGGCCAAATGAAACACGTATTCAACCAAACGCGGTCTGCCCGCCTCCCGCATCCGGCACTAATAAGCAAGGATAACTATATGCTGAAAAATAAGACCTTTGGGGTAGCGTTATGCCTATACTCCGCCATAGCGATAGCCCAAGTCCCCGTTTCCCAAAATCTTACGGCTCAGCAAAGTTTAAATAATAATCTCAGCGCGGTAAATTCGGCAGTAACCCAACAAAAACAACAGGAAGCAGACGCTCAAGAGGCCAGAGAGGAACAATATCGTCAGTATCAGCTGGCCAAACAGCGCGCGGCGGAACAACAGGCCAAATTAGCCGCTGCCCAAAAGGCTAAAAAACAAGCCAGGGAGCAAGCAGAACAAGACCGCATTGTTGCCGAGCAGGTGAAGCAGGAAGAGATGCAAAGAGCGCAAGTGGCCAAAGATGCCGCCTATCAAGAACAACTGAGAGCTTTAGCTATAAAAAATAGAGAGCTCGATTTGCAGACTAAAGAACTAGAAGTCAAGCGTACAAATGATAAAATTGATCAGAATCTAAAGCGTGAAACTGCAGAAACTGACCTCATTCAATCACGAGCCGATGCAACTAGGAATATTTCACGTGGCGCAGGAACATTATTAAATGACACGGGTGCCGCAAAGATTAAAAAGGCCTCTGGCTGGCCCTGGGTCTTTATTGTCGGATTGATTTGTTTGGCAGGGATAATAGGTTTGTTTATAGTCAAGCTTAGTAAATCGGCACTATCGTCTTCTCGTAAAGATCCTTCTCCAAGAATAGACCCTCCTGCTATTTGAGGTGGCCACCCAAAATGGTCCCCATGATGGTTGGCTCTACCCCGTTTACGATGTGGAGCTGAGCCCCGTAGCGACAACTCTACAATGAGGACTTTCAGCAGGTGCTCCCGTGGCGTACAGCATCACATCCGCCGTCCACAGCGAACTCGTCCTCAAGAAGAGCCGCTTTCTGGGTTGCGTCCAGCCGGTCGCGGATCGCACTGCGGCGCAGACGGTCGTGGCGTCGCTGCGGGCGGCACACCCGGCGGCGGATCACGTGTGCTGGGCGTTGCTGGCCGGAGGACAGTCGGTAGCCGTCGACGATGGCGAACCGTCAGGCACTGCCGGGCGCCCCATGCTGGAAGTCCTTCGGCATCAGTGCCTGGAAGGAGTCCTCGCAACTGTGGTGCGCTATTTTGGCGGCGTCAAGCTGGGCGCCGGCGGGCTGGCTCGGGCGTATACCGATTGCGTGGCGCAGGCCCTCAAGAACACGACCAAGATTCCCCTGGTGCAGATGAAGACCTTGTGCTGCGTGGCCTCGTATGCGCTCGAGGGGGCGGTTCGCCGCGAGATTGATGCAACCGGGGGCCTGCTGCAGCAGGTGCAGCATGGCGAGCGGGTCGTGTTTGTGTTCACGCTGGCCGAAGATGCTGCAGCCGCGCTAGTCGCGCAACTGGGCGATATCGGCCGCGGCCAGGTCGTCTGGATCAAGGATGCAATCCCGTAAAAATCGTCTGGAATCCCCACATGCTGCCGCCGGACGACTGATCCAAGTTTCTACCGCATGTACGCCGATGTCTGCTGGGCTATCCACGGGTCATGGGCGTCCTGCATGGGCCGCCTGCACATCCAGCACATGCCCCGAATTTTCGGCCTGCCATAGATCATAATCCGCCTGCATCTGCAGCCACATGATGGCGGTGGTGCAGGGATCCACCTGGATTCCGGGGACCTCTTCAGTTCGACAAGCCGAGGCTCAACGCCCTTCTTCTCTCGCGTCCTCGGAGAGCAGATGCTCAAGCTCCTGGGCCACTTGGCGGGTGGTTTGCAGGAGCTGCTTCTCATCGTGGAAAACCGCATATTGGCGGTTCAGCAGCTCGTCGTCGTAGCGCAGGAATCGCTTGATCGCCTTGCGCGTCTCGTGCGCCGACAGGCCCAAGCCCTCCATCACGTGCTGGGTCAGTTCCAGGCTCGAGTGCAGCGTCTCTCGCACGCTGAGCTTCGCGCCCAGCTCACGCAGCAGATGGGCATGATGCCGGTTGCGGGCGCGTGCGTAGATCTGCACGCCTGGAAAGTGGTCGCGCACGATGGTTGCCACGCGGACGGAGTCCTCCACGTCGTCGATCGCCAGCACGAAAATCTTTGCATCCGCCACGTGGGCGGCACGCAGCAGATCGAGCCGCGAGGCGTCGCCGAAGTAGACTTTGTTCCCAAAGCGGCGAATCGCATTGACTTCTTCCAGATCCGCGTCGAGTGCCGTGAACGGGATGTTTTGAATGCGCAGCACGCGTCCGACGATCTGGCCGAATCGCCCGAAGCCGGCAATGACCACTTGCGTTCCCGTGTCGGTAATGGTGTCGAATTCCGGTGCTGCGTTGCGCAGCGCGCGGGCGCTCAATACTCGCTCATCGAACATCACGATGAAGGGCGTCGCCACCATGGAAAGCGTCACGGCCAGATTGAGCAGGTCGGCGGTTTGCTGCGAGAACACCCGGTAGTCCGCAGCCGTGGCGAAAATCACGAAGGCGAATTCGCCGCCCAGCGCCAGCACCGCGGTGAAATGGCGCGGCGCCGACTTCGGCAGGCCGTAGATGCGCGCCACGCCGTAGAGCACCAGCGACTTCACCGCCAGAAAGCCCACCGTGACGCCCAGCACCTGCAGCGGAACGGCGGCGAGCAGGCCCAGATTCACCGACATGCCAACGGCCACGAAGAACAGGCCCAGAAGCAGCCCCTTGAACGGCTCGATGTCCGCCTCGAACTCGTGCCGGTACTTCGAATCGGCCAGCAGCATGCCGGCGACGAATGCACCGAGCCCCATGGATAGGCCCACGAGCTCGGCCGCCAGACTCGCGCCAATCACGATCAGCAGCGCCATGGCGGTAAAGATTTCCGGCGTGCCGAAGCGCATGATGAAACCGAAGGCCCAGCGCAGGACGTATCGGCCCCCCAGGAACATCAAGGCCACCACCCCCGCGACGACCAGCAGCGTCGGCACGAGGCCCGTGCCGGGCGCGCCGGCCGCTCCGCCCGAGAACACCTTGAGCATGGCGAGCACCGGTATCGCCGCGATGTCCTGAAACAGCAGTGTGCCGAACGCCGCGCGGCCGTGATGTGTGATGAGCTGCTTCTTCTCGGTCAGCATCTGCAACACGAAGGCCGTGGAAGAGAGCGAAAGGCCGAACCCCGCGATGAGCGCGGGCACCCAGGCCATGCCGAGCGCGCGGGCGGCCAGCAGCAGCAGGGCGGTCGTGACCGCCACCTGCAGCGCTCCTATGCCGAACACTGTGCGCCGCAGCGCCCACAAGCGGGACGGCTGCAGTTCCAGCCCAATGATGAACATCAGGAGCACGACGCCGATCTGCGAAAAACTCAGCAGTGCGTCCACGCCGGTGATGAGCCGCAGCCCCCACGGCCCGATCAAGACGCCCGCGATCAGATAGCCCAAGACGGAGCCGAACCCGGATTTGCGCGATAGCGGCACCGCCACGCAGGCGGCAACGAGAAAAACGAGAGCCTGGGGCAGGAAGGTCATGGTTGGCGGCGGGGCCGTGATGGGGATTGCAGCGAAACCGTGGAAAATTTTACTGTACTTGTGACGCAGCCCCTTTGCACTGTGCGCCTTCAGGGTGAATGGCAGCTTGATGCGTCCTGCGCCGCCTGGATGTCCCTGAAACTCTTCAGAACATATTCTGACGTCGGCTGCATCGACCTGAAAATGCGTCACCATGCGGGCTTGCCGCTCACCGATCTTCTTGATAAGGACGTGGCGCTCTCTGAGCCGTTCAATCAAGCCGTTCAGATCAAGCGCGTGGGCGGCCAGCTCGATGGCGAGGATATTGCTTTGCGGCTCCGCGGCTGCGATGATGCGCGACAGCGATGTAATAGCGTGGGTTATGTTGTAATTTACGGCATACTGCGCGGCTCGCAGTTAATCAACGTGGACTGATATGAACAACGCCGTTTTTATCTATCGCGTAGTTCTGCGCAACTACCGCAGCATCGGTTATTGCGACGTCAGGCTCGGCCCGTTGACCTACCTGGTTGGCGCCAACGGCGCCGGCAAGAGCAATTTTGTTGATGGACTGCATCTGGTAAGCGACGCGCTCAATGGTTCGCTGGATAACGCTTTGCAGGTACGCGGTGGTCTGAACGAGGTACGGCGCCGCTCCAGTGGTCACCCGACCAACTTTGCCATTCGGCTGGAGTTTCGTCTGCCTGACGGAAGGCCGGGGCATTTCACTTTCGAGGTTGGTGCGCACAGGGGAGGAGGCTACGAGGTCAAGGCCGAAGAATGTGTCATTCAGGGAATTGGCAAGGGCCCGTATTACCGAATCGAGCGGGGCGAGTTGAAAGACAGCAGCGAAGCCACCTTCCCGGCTGTTCTAAGTGACCGGTTGGCGCTGGTCGCCGCGTCGGGGGTGCCCGTGTTCCGTCCGGTTTTTGACGCGCTGGCATCAATGGGCTTTTACAATCTCAACCCCAAGTTGATGCGCGAATTGCAGAAGCCGCAGGAGGGCCGGCTGCTCAAATCCGCTGGTGAAAACGTGGCCAGTGTCGTTGCGCATTTGGAACGGGTGGGTGATGACCAGATGTCGATCATTACGGAATATCTGCGTACCGTCGTGCCTATGGTGCATGGCGTAGAGCACAAGGTCATAGGCCCGATGGCAACTTTGGAGTTCCGGCAAGAGATGGCGGGAGCCAAGCACCCTTGGCGCTTTCTGGCGCAAAACATGTCTGATGGTACTTTGCGCGCGCTGGGTATCCTGGTGGCGTTGTTTCAGGGGAATCGGGACTATGCGCCGACGTTGATCGGCATCGAGGAACCTGAAACTGCCTTGCATCCCGCCGCCAGCGCTGCATTGCGTGATGCCCTCGGCCGCGCGGCACAGAAGACTCAGGTCGTCGTGACCAGTCATAGCCCCGAATTGCTGGATGACCAAGAAATCGATACTGACGCTGTTTTGGCGGTGGTGTCGGAGGGTGGTGAAACGTACGTTGCTTCGTTGGACGGTGCCTCGCGGAAAGTGCTCCGCCAGCGTCTGTTCTCCGTGGGCGAGCTTTTGCGCCTGAACCAGCTTGAGCCGGATCGGCGTGCCATCGAAGCGCAGCAGCGTCAGTCAGAACTGTTCGGCAACGTGCTATGAGAACGATCGCATGCATTGTGGAGGGAGACAGCGAGATGGCTGCCCTGCCGATCCTGCTGCGTCGTCTGGGCGGATGGCGCACACCTGATTCGTATCCTGATGTACGACCACCCATTCGTGTTCGCCGCGATCGCTTTCTGAATAAGGACGAGGATTTCCGACGTCACCTTCTGCTGGCTTCCGCGAAAGCGGGCAGCAGCGGTTGGATATTGATCTTGCTGGACGCTGACGATGACTGCCCTGCCATTCTTGGCAAGGTTATCGCGGGCCGGGTGCGTGACCTGATTCCCCACCAAGCTGTCGCTGTGGTGCTTGCCATGCGCGAATATGAAGCGTGGTTCATTGCAGCGGCCCCCTCGCTGGACGGGCACCGCGGGTTTGTACTCGGCACAGAGTTGCCGCCAGAGGCTGAAACCAGGCGTGATGCAAAAGGGTGGGTCGGAAAGCACATGGTGGACAAAGCCTACAGCGAAGTGATCGACCAACCAGCGTTGACGGATCGGATGGATTTGCAGATGGCGTACGACAATAGCCGTTCTTTTCGCAAGCTGTGTGGCGAGTGGGACAAGCACATGAAGGGGAGCGGCGCCGCCGAGTCGTATGGCGAAAGGAGCCCAGCAAAAAACCATTGACTTCTTTGGAATCAAGGATTTATGAGAGACTCTACATCATTAACGGGGGGACATCGGCGTTCATTAGACTTGTTTTTACGAAGAACACGTTTAGTGGGTAACGGCCCGCCCAGGGTCGTTACGTAGCGACAACTCTACAATGAGGACTTTCAGCAGGTGCTTCCGTGGCGTACAGCATCACATCCGCCGTCCACAGCGAACTCGTCCTCAAGAAGAGCCGCTTTCTGGGTTGCGTCCAGCCGGTCGCGGATCGCACTGCGGCGCAGACGGTCGTGG
>SCQX01000248.1 GCA_004298545.1 Candidimonas sp.
GCTGTCCGTGCGCGACGCGCGGGGCGCTGTCGCTGAATTCAAATTGGCGGACCATATCGAGCACGGGCCGTTTCCGCTTTCGCGGGTGGAGAAGGGCAAGCTGCGGCCGTTGATGGTGATTAGCCACGCGCAGTTGTTGCCCACCGCGACGACACAGCCATGGTTCGAGGCGCGCGTCGACAAGACGCATGCGCCGGTTTATGCCGACACCTTGCTTGGGCTTGGGGGGTCGGGCCGGTCGGTCTGGACCGCCCAGCCGTTCGCCGTCGCAGGCAGCGGCATCGTCTTCAGCGGCGGGCGTGTGACAGCCGACTTGTCCAATCAGTTTCACGACAATGCCATTGCCGGCAATTTCCGCGACGTCGGTTTGACCAATGCGGACGGGGCACTGCATGCGCATGATGTTCGAATCGCGAGTACGACCGCGGTGTCGCCGGCCGGCGTCACCACTTCCAAAAGCACCATCACCGTTGCGAAGCTTGCCTACGACTCCGGCAGTGGGCCGACGCTGGCGATCGATGATTGGCTGCTGTCGCTCAGTGGCGCGCGGACCGGCCATTTGCTCGACGGTATGGCGCGTTACCGGTTCGGCCACATTCAGTCCGGGTCGTCCGACCTTGGCAGCCTCAGCATTGATGCGAAAGTTTCACACCTCGACGTGCCGGCGCTCGATGCGCTAAACGATGCCTACCAGCGGACGGCATCGGGAGCAAGTTCCGGCGCAGCCGATGATCGCGCCCTGCGCGACACCATCGTTGCGTTTCTGGCAACCGAGCCCAGGATATCGATCGATGATTTTCAGTGGCGGACCCCGAAGGGGACCAGCACGCTCACGGCCGACGTGCGTCTGACGCGGCCCGCCGGTTCCGGCGCGGGCGAGGCGCCGCAGTCGCTGCTCGACGCCTTGAAGGAAGTCGACATCGACCTGTCGCTGTCGCAGCCCATGGTGGCCGGCCTGATCGCGCAGGGCGGCGCGGCCGGTGGGCAGCCGTCGGCGGAGGCGGATGCGGAGGGCGCCGTGCGGCAAGTTGCCGCCAGGCTGATTCAGGCGGGGATGGTCCGCGAAGTCGGCACCCAATTGGTGTCGCACATCCGGTATCAAGGCAGGGAAGTCGATCTCAACGGCGAGAAGTTGCCGGTCAATGAGTTCCTGCTGCGCGCCGCACTGTTGTTCATGTCATGAGCCGTTGCCGCGCCGGCTGATGCGCGTGTCCGCCATGATCGACGCGCGCCTGTTGCAAGCGTATCGCGAGACCGATTACGTTGTCATCCCGGGCATGGCGAGTGGGGTGGATGGCCGGTTCACATTGAGAATTGGCGTCGCGAGCCCGCTGCTCGCCAATCTGTATCGGCGCCATAATGCGGTGTGCGCGGCGTTCGTCACCGCGTTCAACCCCCATAGCCGACGTGTAACGGCCGCGTGCAACCAGGCGGCGCAGGCGCGGTTGCGGGCTTGGATGCGGCGCCGCGGCTACACCTGCCTCGAGGGAGTCGGCCGCCATCCGTCCGGTGCCTGGCCCGGCGAACCCAGCCTGTTGGTTCTGGCGATGCCGCGCGCCGTGGCGCAGCAGGTCGCGCGGGATTATGGGCAGAATGCCATCGTCTGGTGCGATCGCGATGCTGTGCCGCGGTTGGTCTTCGCGGATGAAGCATGATGTATCACGATTGCAATAACTCGCGTACACTGCCTGGAAAGGCGCGTGACGAGACACGGCATGCGGCCACGATGGTTGTCGCGACATTCCCAGAACTTGCGGAGGTTTGCCATGACGGGTGGAAAAGCGGGGGACGAGCGCTGGCTCGGCCAGTCGATAATGGCGCGCCGTGGCGTCGCCGCGGGCCGTGTGGGACGCACTCACGCGCTTACCGACGACAAGCAGGGTGAATATCACTACACCGTTGGTCCGTACTCGAAGCCGGTCATGGAAATCGAGCCGGGAGACCGCGTCGTGGTGGAGACGCGGGACGCGTTCGACGGCAAGATCGTGAACGAGAGCGACATCCCCTCACAGGTCCTGCATGTGCCGTTCCTAAATCCGCAGAATGGCCCCATCATGGTGAAGGGGGCAGAGAAGGGCGATGTACTGGCGGTCTACATCGAATCGATGAGGCCGCGCGGCGACGATCCGCATGGAATCTGCTGCCTGATCCCCGAGTTTGGCGGGCTGACCGGCACGATCTACACCGCGACACTCAACGAGCCTCTCCCCGAGAAGGTGCGCCTCATCCGTCTGGATGACCAGCACGTCTACTGGAGCGAACGCAACGTTTTCGATTATCGCCCGCATATTGGCACGCTGGGCGTATCGCCGGAAATAGACTCCGTCAATTCCCTGACCCCCGATCAGCACGGTGGCAACATGGATTTGCCAGACATGGGGCCCGGCAGCATCACCTATTTGCCAGTTCGATCACCGGGCGGGCGCTTGTTCATTGGCGACGCCCATGCAAGTCAGGGCGATGGCGAAGTGTGCGGCACCGCGGTCGAGCACGCATCGGTGACCACCATTCGGGTCGATCTGATCAAGCGCTGGCCCATCGACTGGCCGCGGCTGGAGAATGCGGACATGATAATGAGCATAGGCAGCGCGCGGCCACTGGAGGACGCGGCGCGCATCGCCTACCGCGAGCTGATCCGGTGGATGGTGGCGGATTACGGCTACGATCAGTTCGATGCCTACATGATGCTCAGCATGTGCGGCAAGGCCAGGCTGGGCAACTTTGTCGATCCGAAATACACCATCGGGGCGGCTGCCCTGAAAAATATAATCGAGCGTGGCTAAGGAAAGTGTTTCTCCGTCACCGCATCGATTCAAGCGCATCGGAAACACACTGGGGAGTATGACGAAATGAACCTGCGGCTGAATGACAAACGTGTCGTGGTTTCGGGCGGCACACGAGGAATTGGGCGGTCTATCGTAGAGACGTTTCTGGAAGAGGGCGCGGCCGTCAGCTTCTGCGCACGCAATGCCGCGGAAGTTTCGGATACGGTGCGCCAGCTCGAGGGTTGCGGCACCGTATTCGGTACGACTGCGGATGTGGGTGACGACGCGGCGGTGGCGAGTTGGGTAGACCGCGCGGCCGAGCAGCTGGGCGGCATCGATATCGCGGTGGCGAATGTCAGCGCGCTGGCCATACCCGACACCGACGAGAACTGGGCAGCCAGTCTGAACGTCGACATCATGGGGACCGTCCGCCTGGTGAAATCGGCCATGCCGTATCTCGAGCGCAGCGACGCCGCCGCCATCGTGGCGATTTCCAGCGTGACCGGCCGCGAGGCCGACTTCGCGTCCGGCCCCTACGGCACCGCCAAGACCGCCATCGTCGGGTACATCAAGGGTCTGGCGTTTCATTTGGCGGGCGTGGGTATTCGCGCCAATGCGGTGTCTCCCGGCAATACGTTCTTCCCCGGGGGGATATGGGACGGCATCAAGCGGGACAATCCTGAACTCTACAACGACGCGGTGGCACTCAATCCAACCGGCCATATGGGTACGCCGCGAGAAGTTGCCGATGCGGTCGTGTTCCTGTGCAGCCCGCGGGCAAGTCGTATCAGTGGCACGAATCTGGTCGTGGATGGCGCGCTGACCCGTGGCATCCAGCTGTAAGACGCCCACCGCATGCCGCCGGCGGGCGTCTTGCGGCACTGTGAATCAGCTTCCATCGAGATCGTGCGCTTCGGGAAAGAATACATCCTTCCATGACGCGGGCTGGTGTTTTATGGTCCCGATCTTGTGAAGGAACGTTGCGAATTTCATCGTGTCGTGCGGAGCCAGATCGAATGTGACGTGTGGATCGTTCAATATGGCTTCTATTGGTTCTTTGCTGTGGGTCTGTTCCTTATAAATTTTAGCGGCCGCCGCTTTATTATTCTTTATGTACGCTATTGCCTCGCGCATCGCGTCCACGAACGCCAGATAAACTTGCGGGTGTTCGTCGTGGAATTTCTTCCGGCCCCAGATCACGGTTGAACTCATGGGTTGCCCATCCAGAATCTGGGTGGAATCCAGTACCTTGTGGTTGCCTGCATGCTCCGCTTCGGCATAGGCATATGGCGGCCAGGTGAAATGCGCGGTGATCTGCTTGCTGAACAGCGCCTGCATGGCGTCGGGATGAGCCATCGAGACCGTCAAGGGGTCGAGTTTGTTGAAATTCTTTTCACCGAATTCCTTGGCGGCTTCCATTTGCAGCAAGATGGCATAGGTGGTGACTTTGACCGCCGGCAGCGCAATTTGGTCCCCCGCCTTGAAATCCCTGATGCTCTTTATGCGCGGGTTGTTGGTGAATAGCGTGAACGGAATGACGCTTTCGCCGCTGACCGCCCGCAGTTCACTAGGGCTTCCGGCGGTTTTATCCCACGATATGATGGCTGCGGTAAGGGCGCCCGAGGCAAAATCCAGGTTGCCGGAGAGCAGGGCGTCGTTCATGGACGCCGCGTTGCTCAGCTGTATCCATTTTGTCTTCACATTATCGACCCCACGCTTCTTCGCGTATTTCTCCAGCAGCTTTTTCTGTTCCATCACCATGGTTGGCAAATAACCGATGCCAAACTGACGGGCGATGCGAACCTCCACGTCCGCGGCTTGGGCTGCCGCCATTGGAAAGAAGCCAGCCGCCGCCGCCGATACCAGCGCAACGGCAACTCCCAATCTAATACGCGTATTCATCGTTGCGTCTCCTTTGATGTCGTGAAACTCGTATCCGATCTCATTGATGAATGGATATTCTGACAGACGCCATTGGGCGATAGCCAGCGTATAACTTTTCGTCTGACGCAGCGGTAAGACTGGTTATAACGTGGACATGGCGAGCGGCCGTTCCGTAACATTCCACGCAGCTCAAGGAGAAACCGAATGGAAGGTCCCACCACAGAGTCGTTTCCCGAAGTTCGAGAGGCGATCCGGGCGATTTGCGCCACATACGATGACCGCTACTGGCGCCGGAAGGACAAAGAAGGCACCTTCCCGGAAGATTTTTATCGCGCCATCGCCGACGGTGGCTGGTTGGGAATTGCCGCACCCGAAGCCTACGGCGGATCGGAACTGGGAATGTCGGGCGCGCTGGCCATGCTGCAGACGGTTGCGGAATCGGGCGCGGGAATGAATGGCGGGACCGCGGTGAAGATCAATATCTTCGGGCTCAATCCGGTCATCAAATACGGCACCGAGGCGCAGAAGAAAGCGATGATACCGGAGATAATATCCGGTCGCGAGAAAACATGCTTCGCAATAACCGAACCCGACGTGGGGCTCAATACCACGCAAATCAAGACAAGGGCGGTTCGCGCGGGCGATGTGTACCGGGTATCAGGAGCGAAAACCTGGATTTCGACGGCTCGGGTGGCCGACAGAATGCTTCTGCTGGCGCGCACGACGCCTCTCGAGCGGGTGAAGAAAGCAACCGACGGCCTCAGCCTGTTTCTCACGCCCCTGGATAGAAAATATGTGGAAGTGCGCGAGATCGAAAGGATGGGGCGCTGCGCGGTCGATGCCAACCAGGTATTCATCGATGATCTGCCGGTGCCGGCAAGCGACCTGATCGGAGAGGAAGGCAAAGGGTTCCGCTATGTGTTCGACAGCATGAACCCGGAGCGCATGGTCGTGGCGGCCGAGGCGGTGGGCATCGGGCGTGCCGCGCTCCGCAAGGCGTCGAAGTATGCCGTCGAACGACGGGTGTTCGGGCGGCCGATCGGTCAGAACCAGGGCATCCAGCATCCACTCGCTCGCTGCTGGATGGAACTGGAGGCCGCGAACTTGATGGCGGTTCACGCCGCCGATTTATACGATCACGGTAAACCCTGCGGATTGCAAGCCAATGCCGCCAAGTATCTGGCAAGCGAAGCGGGGTTCAGGGCTTGCGAGACAGCCATCATGACCCTGGGCGGCAATGGATTCGCGAAGGAGTTCGACGTGGAACGCTATCTGCGGGATATTTTCGTTGCCCGCATCGCGCCGATCACGCCCGAGCTCATTTTTTCGTACGTCGCCGAGAAGGCGCTCGGGCTGCCGAAATCCTATTGACGTGTGCTGAAGGAGTGACCTCATGAGTGTCGATCGCGCCAATGATGGCTCCGATGGTTCCGCCGGTGGCGATACCGTCTTGCTGACGGTATCGCAGGGGCTTGCCACGGTCGTTCTGAATCGGCCCGACAAGCTCAACAGTCTCGATGCGGCCATGCATCGCCGGCTGAGGGAAGTTTTGGATGCGGTTGACTGTGACGATGCGGTTCGCGCGGTGCTGATCACCGGAAACGGCCGTGGTTTTTGCGCCGGGCAGGATCTGAACGAGCGCAAGCGCGCCCCCAGCGGCGCCGCGCCCGACCTGGGGAAGACGATAGAGACGAACTGGAACCCTCTGGCGCGGGCGCTGCATTACCTGCGCGTGCCAACGGTGTGCGCCGTCAACGGTGTCGCCGCCGGCGCGGGAGTCAATCTGGCGCTGGGTTGCGACCTGGTCATCGCGGCGCACTCGGCAAGTTTCGTTCTGTCCTTTGCCCGCATCGGGCTGATCCCGGACGCGGGCGGCACATACTTGCTGCCGCGCCTGGCGGGCGGCGCCCGTGCGATGGGAATGGCTTTGCTGGGGGAAAAAATAAGCGCGGAACGTGCCGCATCGTGGGGGCTGATCTGGCAATGTGTGGACGATGCCGTATTGGCCGACCATGCCGGGAAATTGGCCGCATCGCTCGCGCAGGGGCCGACACTGGGGCTTTCCGCATTGAAGGACGCCTTGCGCGAATCAACGGGAAATTCGTTTGAGGACCAGTTGGCGCTCGAAAGAACCTTGCAGCGGCGCTGTGGATTCAGCAACGACTATCGCGAAGGTGTCACCGCCTTCCTCGAAAAGCGCGCGCCGAACTATAGGGGCAATTGAGATGCGGGAGCTGGCGCCTCTGGATGTGCTTCGCCTGTACCCATCGCATGGGAACACGCTGTGGGGGTTGGCGAAGAGCCGCGCGCACGCCCATCCGACCCGAACGTTTCTGTATTTCGACGGACGCGAGCTGGGTTGGCGAGACTTTTGCCGGCGGGTCGAAAAGGCGAGGTGGCTGCTCCGGAGGCTGGGTGTCGCGCGCGGCGATCGCGTAGGCATCATGGCTCCCAACAGCGCCGATTACGTCGTCGTCATGTTCGCCGTCGCGGCTGCCGGCGCAATCACGTTGCCCATCAGTCCGGCGCTGACGGTACCCGAGGCAACGTATATCATCGGGCATGCGAAACCCGTTCTGATCTTTTGCACCGCCGAGACGAAGGTCGTGGCGCGCGCGGCTGCCGGGCAAGCGGCGGTGGCGCCCGCGATGATCACCATGGGGCGCGAATTCGGTGATCGCCTGGCGTCGGTCGACGATGGCGCCAGGCCCGGTAAGATGTCGAATCCGCGCGCCGGGGCCGACACGCCGCCCACCGCCGGCGAGCGCGGATCGGCGGCGGACGACACGGCGCTCATCCTGTACACGTCGGGTACGACCGGGCTTCCGAAGGGGGTGATGCACAGTCAGGCCAGCATGATCATGACCGGCGAATTGTTCGTGGAGCGCATGGGGCTCCAGCCTACCGACCGCCTGCTGTGCGTCTTGCCGTTCTATCATATCAACGCGCTGTTGTATTCTCTGATGGGGGCGATGGCGGCCGGCGCCTCACTGGTCCTTACTCCGCGCTTCAGCGCTTCCGGTTTCTGGAAACTTGCGGCCGCGAGCGGGGCGACCGAGGCAAACATCATTGCAACCGTCGGGCGCATATTGTGCAAGCGCCCGCGCAGCGAGTTCGTGCCGTCGCATCGCATCACCAAAGTTTATGGCGCGCCGATTCCCGCCGATGTCTACAAGACGTTCCGCGAGGATTTTCACATCGCGACACTGGTGGAAGGCTATGGGTTGTCGGAAGCGCCGGGGTTATCCAGCAACCCCTTCCGCGGACCGCAGAAAATAGGCAGCATCGGTGTGCCCACGCGCCATCCCGATCCGGCCCGACCCTATGCCGAGATGAAAATCGTCGATGAGGCGGGCCGTGCCGCACCGGCGGGAACGGTGGGCGAGCTCTACGTGGCGACGCCAGCCATGATGCAAGGCTATTATCTGGACCCGGATGCGACCGCCGCCAGCTTTCAGGGAAAATGGTTCCGCACCGGCGATATCGCGGTGCGGGAGCGCGATGGGTTTTATCGGTTCGTCGCCCGCAAGAAGGACATCATCCGGCGGCGGGGCGAAAATATCTCTGGGGCCGAAATAGACGACGTCATCAGTCAGCACCCCGAGGTACAGGTTGCCGCATCGGTCGCCGTGGCGTCAGACATGGGGGAAGACGAGATACTCGTGGCCGTGACACCGCGTCCGGGCTCGCTGCTCACTGAACGATCCCTGCACGACTGGTGCGTGGACAAACTGAACTCGATCAAGGTTCCCCGCTATATCGTCTTCGTCGATTCCCTACCTTACACGCCCAGCCATCGCGTGGCGAAGTACCGCTTGCGCGCCGACGAAAGCCTGCGCAAGCGCGCGGTGAAGTTTTCATGAAGGGCGGGTTGGTCGGCCGGCCCTGAGATGGCCCCGGTTGGGTTACCGTGGGCATCGCATTACTCCGTCAAGCGCCGTGCCGCGATCGTTTCGTGATAACCGGACGACGTTCGTACCACCTGCGTTACCACATCCATGAAGCATTTCGTGAATTCGTCGCACAAACGCGAGTTTCGCGCGTCGCGCGCGCCAATGACGGAAACCGTCAGCGTGGCGCTGGGTCGAAATGGCTTGACGATGATGTTCCCGGCCATTGCCTTGGCGATGGCCAGCGAGTCCACGACCGCGGTGCCGATACCCGCCTCGACCATTTTCATTGCCACTTCGGATTGATTCACCTCGATGTCGGCGCGCCAGCGGATGCCTCTTTCCTCGCATTTTCTTTTGATCAGGCCACCGCCGTAGGAATTTTCGCTGAACGAGATGATGGTGTCGGTTCTCAGATCGCTCAGATCGATTACCGCGTTGCCGGCCAGGCGATGATGCAACGGGAGAACACACACCATTTGTGTCTCGCAGACTGGCGCACAGGTCAATGCGGAGCCGGTAATGGGTTCGTAGAGGAAACCCGCCTCCACCTCGTGAGCTTGTGCCAGCTCGATGATCGGGCGGGGCGGCAGCGTCATGAAGCGTATCTCGACGAGTGGCCGCAGGCGGTGAAATATCGATATGGCCTCGGTCATGTAGGCCGCGGTCACCGCGTAGGTTGCCGCCAGCTTGAGCGTGCCGGCTTCCGCCATCCGCAGTTTCCTGCTGAGTTCCTCGGTGCTTTTCAATTCATCGAAGATTCGCCGCGCGCTCGGGTACAGGCTTTGCGCTTCCATGGTGGGATGGAGGTGATCACCCACACGCTTGAAGAGCGTCAATTTCAGTGCCTTTTCGAGCAGCCGAACAGACTTTGAAATGGCCGGTTGGGAAACGCCCAGGACGCGGCCGGCGTCGGACATGCTACCGGTCTCTATGACTTTGCAGAACGCTTCGAGCTGTTTGACGTTCATGTCGTGGAGGGCGCGGAACCCTTGAACCACCGCGCCAGGCCGCCGTGGTGACGCGACGGCCGGCGCGATTCTTGAAGCCTACAGAATAGCGGGAATTCACTGACGGCGGAACCGCCCCCGGCCGACCGCCCACTGGCCGCCGACTACGCTCAATACCCTCAATAGGGTATGAACGTGAGGCCGATGGCGAACGGCACCGCGGCCGTCAGCATCATGACGATGCGGTAGCCGAAGATGCCGCGGGCACGCAAACCCGTGATGGCCAGCAGCGGGATGGCCCAGAAAGGCTGTAGCAGGTTGGTCCAGGCGTCTCCCGCGCCGTAGGCAATCAGCGCTTTGCCGTACGGGACGCCCAGGTTGCCCGCCGCCTCGTTGATGATGGAGCCGATGGCCACCCATTCGCCGCCGCCCG
>SCQX01000249.1 GCA_004298545.1 Candidimonas sp.
CGAAATGACGAAGAATCACAGGAATGGCAATGGCAACGACCACACTCGGCGTAAAAGTAGATGAGGCCCTGCGCGAACGGCTGAGGAATGCCGCGCAGAAGCTGGGTTGCACACCGCACTGGTTGCATAAACAGGCCTTGTTCGCCTACGTGGAAGCCATCGAGCGCGGCCAACTGCCCGCCGAGATTCGCTACCTGGGTGAGGGGGGTGCCGAAGACCCGGGGGAAATCGTACCCGAGGATCCGCCGCCGCCTTTCTATGCGTTCGCCCAGGATGTGCAGCCGCAGTCGGTGCTGCGCGCCGCCATCACCAGCGCCTACCGCCGGCCCGAGACCGAGTGTGTGCCGCTGCTGGTCGATCAGGCGCGCGACATCTCCGGCCCCGGCGTGCAGGCGCTTGCCGAACGCCTTGTCAAGGTACTTCGTGGCAAACGTCGAAGCGGTACCGTCGAAAGTCTGATACAGGAGTTCTCACTCTCGAGCCAGGAAGGAGTCGCGCTGATGTGCCTGGCCGAGGCGCTGCTGCGCATCCCCGACCGTGCGACGCGAGACGCCCTGATACGCGACAAGATCAGTCGCGGCGACTGGCGCGCACACATGGGCGAGTCACCGTCGTTGTTCGTCAACGCCGCGACCTGGGGGCTGATGCTCACCGGCAAGCTGGTCGGCGTCAACAGCGAGCAGTCGCTGTCGAAGGCGCTGACGCGGTTGATCGGCAAAGGGGGCGAACCGTTGATCCGCAAGGGCGTCAATATCGCCATGCGCATGATGGGCGAGCAGTTCGTCGCCGGGCAGACGATTTCCGCCGCGCTGGCCAACGGCCGGCGCCTCGAGGACAAAGGGTTCCGCTACTCGTACGACATGCTGGGCGAGGCGGCCGTCACCGCGGCCGATGCCGAACGCTATTATTCATCGTATGAGCAGGCGATCCACGCCATCGGGAAATCAGCGCAGGGGCGTGGCATCTACGAAGGGCCGGGAATTTCCATCAAGCTCTCGGCCTTGCATCCGCGCTATTCGCGTGCGCAGCGTGATCGGGTCATGACGGAACTGCTGCCGCGCATGCTGGCGCTCGCGCGCCTCGCGCGCAGCTACGACATCGGCCTGAACATCGACGCGGAAGAAGCCGACCGCCTCGAAATTTCATTGGATCTGCTGGAAGCCTTGTGTTTCGACCCCCAGCTTGCTGGCTGGAATGGTATCGGGTTCGTGATACAGGCCTATCAGAAGCGTGCGCCGTTCGTCATCGATTATGTGGTCGATCTCGCCAAGCGCAGCCGTCATCGGCTGATGGTGCGGTTGGTCAAGGGCGCTTACTGGGATAGCGAAATCAAGCGCGCCCAGGAGGCCGGTCTCGAGGGCTACCCGGTTTACACGCGCAAGGTATACACGGACATCTCGTACCTTGCCTGCGCGCGCAGGCTGCTGTCCGCGCCCGACGCGGTGTACCCGCAATTCGCCACGCACAATGCGCACACGCTGGCGTCCATCTATTACCTGGCGGGGCAGAATTATTATCCGGGCCAGTACGAATTCCAGTGCCTGCACGGCATGGGCGAAACGCTTTACGAACACGTCACGGGGCCGGTGGCGCAGGGCAAGCTCAACCGGCCCTGCCGCATCTACGCGCCGGTGGGCACGCATGAAACGCTGCTGGCGTACCTCGTGCGCCGCCTGCTCGAGAATGGCGCCAATACCTCGTTCGTGAATCGTATCGGCGACGACGACGTTCCCGTCGACGCACTCATCGCCGACCCCGTGCAGATCGCTTTGTGCATACAGCCCCTGGGCGCGCCGCACGAGAAAATCCCGTTACCGCGCGATCTTTTCCGTGGCGAGGGCGGCCGCCCGAATTCCATGGGGCTGGATCTCAGCAACGAACAGCGGCTCGGCTCATTGTCGGCGGCGCTGCTGAACAGCGTTTCCACGACGTGGCGGGCGCAGGCGCTTCTGGGGGGCGCGCAGCCGGCTTGGGACGATGCGCGCGCGCAGCCGGTTCGCAACCCGGCGGACCGGCGCGACCTGATTGGCCACGTCATCGAGGCGTCGGCGGAAGAAGTGCGCCAGGCGCTGCGGGAAGCCGAACGCGCGGCGCCGATCTGGCAGGCCACGCCGGTCGAGGATCGTGCGCGCTGCCTGGAGCGGGCGGCGCAGATTTTCGAAGATGAAATGCAGCCGCTCCTGGGGCTGATCGTGCGCGAAGCCGGCAAGTCGCTGCCGGATGCCATTGCCGAGGTTCGCGAGACCACCGATTTCCTGCGCTATTATGCGAGCCAGATCAGGGCCTCGTTCTCCAACGACACGCATCGGCCGCTCGGCCCCGTGGCGTGCATCAGCCCATGGAACTTTCCACTATCCATCTTTACGGGCCAGGTTGGCGCCGCGCTGGCGGCGGGCAATCCCGTGCTCGCCAAGCCGGCGGAACAGACCAACCTCATCGCCGCCGCCTCGGTGGCCATCCTGCGCCGCGCGGGCGTGCCGGCGGGCGCCGTGCAGTTGTTGCCGGGTCTGGGCGAAACAGTGGGGGAAAGCGTGGTGTCGAGCCCCGTCGTGCGCGGCGTCATGTTTACCGGCTCCACCGAGGTTGCCCAGACCATCGCGCGCACCCTCGCACAGCGGCTCGACGATGCCGGGCATTCCATTCCGCTGGTTGCCGAGACGGGCGGGCAGAACGCCATGGTGGTGGATTCATCGGCGCTGACTGAGCAGGTGGTGCAGGACGTGCTCACGTCCGCATTCGATTCGGCCGGGCAGCGCTGCTCGGCGCTGCGTGTCCTGTGCGTGCAGGAGGATAGCGCCGATCGCGTGCTCGAAATGCTGCGCGGCGCCATGCGGGAGTTGCGTGTGGGCAACCCCGATTTGCTGTCGACCGACGTCGGCCCTGTCATCGACCCGCAAGCGCGGGCAACCGTTGAAAAGCACATCGCCGCCATGTCTGAAGCGGGACACCGCGTGGATCGGCTCGAACTGGGCAGCGAGTGTCGTCATGGTTCGTTCGTGGCGCCCACGCTCATCGAGATAGACGACGTGGCCGCCTTGACGCGCGAGGTGTTCGGGCCGGTCCTGCATATAGTCCGCTACCAGCGCGATCAACTCGATGCGCTGGTCGATGCGATCAATGCCACGGGATACGGATTGACGTTTGGCGTGCACACGCGTCTGGACGAAACGGTGGGCCGCGTGACCAAGCGCATTCGCGCCGGAAATGTTTATGTCAACCGCAATATCGTGGGCGCCGTGGTGGGTGTGCAGCCCTTCGGCGGCGAGGGCCTGTCGGGCACCGGCCCCAAAGCGGGCGGGCCGCTTTATCTGTTGCGCCTGTTGTCGCGGCGACCCGCCGGTCTGCCGGCCTGGTGGCAGGGGTCGGCGGAGCGCGAACAGAGCCTGGAATTACCGGGCCCCACTGGTGAAACCAATACCTATCTCCTTCGTCCCCGAGGCACCGTGCTTGGCGTGGCCGCTTCCAAAGAAGGCGCACTGGCGCAATACGAGGCGTGCGTTGCCACCGGCAACCTGCTGGCGTTGGTGGACACGGACGGCGCCCGAAGATTCCTCGACACGCGCACGCCCGACGAAAGGAAACACCTGCGGTCGATTGCGCGCGATGCGATTGCGCAAGCCGACTATCAGGCGGTGTTGTTCGAGGGTGATGGCGATGCGCTGCGCGAGCTGACCCAGGTCGTGGCGGCGCGCACCGGCCCCATCGTTTCGGTGCAGGGTCTGAGCGCCGACGAACTGGCGGCGGGGCGCGGCTATTCGCTGGAGCGCTTGCTGCGCGAGGTATCGATCAGCATCAATACGACGGCCGCGGGTGGCAACGCCAGCCTCATGATGGTTGGCTGACCGGTCTGGCCGCCAGCCGCCGTGTCGGCGACCGCGCCCAGGGTACCGCGTCATGCTTTGCCGGTGCTGCCGAAGCCGCCGGTGTCCCGGTCCGTTTGCGTGGTGAATGCCTCGACGAACCGCAGTCGCGCCTGCACGACGGGTTGGAACAGCAGCTGCGCGATGCGGTCGCCCGGTTCGATGCTATAGGGCGCATTGCCGTCGTTGGCGAGGATGACGGAGATTTCGCCCTGGTAGTCCGAATCGATGACGCCCACCCCCTGGGCGACGCGCACGCCGTGGCGCAGCGACAGGCCCGATCGGGATGCCACGATCGCGACCAGCCCCGGGTCCATCATGTTGAGCGCGATGCCCGTGGGTACCAGTACGCGTTGCCCCGGTGCGATGGTCGTACGCGTTTCGAGGCAGGCGTGCAAGTCCATGGCGGCGGAGCCGCCGGTGGCGTAAGTAGGCGTGGGAATCGCGCCCCCGAGGAGCGGGTTCACGATTCGGGCTTCGATACGTCTGAGCATGTGGTGTTCCTGAAGTGATTTCCATGAGGCGCGCGCCGACGGCACTGTATAGTACAGCCGTGGATGTCAACGGGTTTCTCTGTGGGGCGGCGAGTTCGGCAATGTTTACCGGAATCATTCAGGGGGTGGCCACCGTCGGGGCCATTGAAGACAGGCCAGGCCTGCGTGCGTTCGACCTGGCGTTTCCCGCGGGGTTCGGCGACGGCCTGGTGGTGGGCGCCAGTGTGTCGGTCGACGGTGTCTGTCTGACGGCCACACGGGTCGCGTCGCGGGATCGCGCGCGTTTCGACATCATGGAGAAGAGCCTCGATCTGACGACACTGGGGCGTTGTGTCGAAGGCGCGCGGGTCAACGTGGAACGCGCCGCATGCGTCGGTACCGAGATTGGCGGGCACCCGCTGTCGGGGCATGTGGATTTCCAGGCACCCGTGTTGGCGGTGCGACAAAGGGAAAACAATCATATCCTGCGCATCGGTGTCCCCAGCGCCTATCGGCCGTATGTTTTCACGCGGGGATACATCGCGGTCAATGGCGCCAGTCTCACTGTTGCGCGAGTCGACCGCCGCGCCGGCTGGTTCGAAGTCTGGCTCATCCCCGAAACGAGGCGCGCCACGGTATTCGAGGAAAAAGCAGTGGGCGATCGGCTGAACGTGGAGATCGATCGCGGGACGCAGATAATGGTCGACACGGTGCGCGACACCGTGCGCGACTATCTGGCGCGGCGGCGCCCGGGATCGACCGCCCGCGCCACGCGGGACGCGTAGGCGGGTGGCCGCTACTTGCGGCTCGCCGGTGGTGGCGCGGGGGTAAGCAGCGCGCGCGCGCCACCCAGAAGAATCAGGCCCGCCACGAGCAGGGTGGCGGCGGGCAGCCAGCCGTTCCAGGCGGTGCCGATTTCCGCGAGGCGCCATCCGTCGAGCAGGGCGTCGACTATCAAAACGACGCTGGCGACGGCCAGCACGAGCGCGATCAGCCGACGCGGCATGGACACGAGTACGGTCTCGCGCCGCTTCGCGATATGCCCCGGCCCCGCGGGGTTGCCGAGTGGATGCTTCACCATGCGCCGTGTCACCCCCGGCCGCGCGCGTTGCGGGGCAGGCGCGCGGCGATCGCGTCGATCAGGCAGCGCGCGGCTTCGGTCTTGGATAGCCGCGGCAGCGGCTGGGCGCCCGTATCGTCGAACAAGACCAACTGCGTGTCGTCGGCGCCCATCGATTGCTGCGCCAGGTTGCCGATCATCAGATCGACACCCTTGCGCGCGCGCTTTGCCTGCGCGTGAGCCTCGAGCTTTTCGGTTTCCGCTGCGAAGCCGACGCACCATGGCCCGTTGGGCAGCGCCGCCACCTCTGTCAGAATGTCGGGGTTGGGCGCGAGCCGCAGATCGAGTGTCGCCGTTCCACGGTTTGCCAGGTCGTGTTTCTTGAGTTTTTGCCCGCTCGGGTGCAAGACGTGCCAATCGGCGACCGCCGCCACCGCGATGAAGACATCGGCGCCCGCGACCGCCGCCATTGCGGCGGCACGCATCTGTGCCGCGCTTTCCACGTCGATGCGTTGTACGCCATAGGGCGTCGGCAGCGTCGCCGGACCGGCTATCAGCACCACGCTGGCGCCCGCCTGGCATGCCGCGCGCGCCAGGGCGAAACCGGTTTTTCCCGAAGAACGGTTGGTGAGAATGCGCACGGGATCGATGGCTTCGACCGTTGGGCCGGCGGTGATGACGACTCGAATGCCAGCGAGGACTTTGGGCTGAAGGCCGCCAATGAGCCCATCGAGCAATTCCAGGGGCTCGATCATGCGACCATCGCCGGTCTCGCCGCAGGCCTGGCTGCCGCTTGCCGGGCCCAGTATGGTGACCCCATCCTCTTTCAACTGGCGGATGTTGCGCTGGGTTGGCGGATTGAGCCACATCTCGCGATTCATGGCGGGCGCCAGCAGTAGCGGGCACGGACCGCGCGCCGCGCACAGCGCGGCCAGGAGGTCGTCGGCCAGGCCATGGGCAAGCCGCGCGATGAAGTTGGTGCTGGCGGGGGCCACGATGATGGCGGCGGCGCCGCGCGTCAGGTGAATGTGGGCCATGCTGTCGGGGATGCGCGCATCGAACGGGTCGACGAAAACGGG
>SCQX01000250.1 GCA_004298545.1 Candidimonas sp.
GGCTGCGCTTCGCCATCCGCGAGGGCGGCCATACCGTGGGCGCCGGCGTGGTCTCCAAGATCGTCGAGTAAGTTCAGTCTACAGGGGCATAGCTCAATTGGCAGAGCGTCGGTCTCCAAAACCGAAGGTTGAGGGTTCGATTCCTTCTGCCCCTGCCACATCACGCGTACTTCAGTGGGCCGACCGCCGCCGGCTCACTCTTCGGACTATGCCGAATACCAAGGTAGAAACAGTCAACAGCACCGCCGACCGCATCAAACTCGTCATCGCGGTTCTTGCGATCATCGCGGGTGTCGTCGGCTACTCAATGTTGGACGGGCAACCCACCCTCGTGCGCGTCGGAACCTTCGTTGCCGGGGTGATCGTTGCGGCGATCATCGTCTGGTTCAGCGAAACGGGACGCCGCACCGTCGGATTCAGCAAGGATTCCTACAACGAGGTCAAGCGTGTCGTCTGGCCCGTGCGCAAGGAAACCACGCGTATGACGGGCATCGTTTTTGCGTTCGTCGCCGCCATGGCCCTCTTGTTATGGGTTGTCGACAAGTTGCTCGAGTGGATCATTTACGGCGTGTTACTCGGCTGGAAATAAGGAGCGCACATGAGTAAGCGTTGGTATGTCGTTCATGTCTACTCCGGCATGGAGAAAAGTGTACACAAGGCGCTGGTGGAGCGTATAGAGCGCGCCGGCCTGCAAACGGCCTTCGGCCGTATCCTGGTCCCCTCCGAAGAGGTCGTCGAGATCAAGGGCGGCAGGAAATCCATCAGCGAGCGCCGCATTTTTCCCGGCTATGTATTGGTCGAAATGGATCTCACCGATGAAACCTGGCATCTCGTCAAGAACACGAACCGCGTAACCGGTTTTCTTGGGGGCTCGGGCAATCGCCCAGCGCCGATTTCCGAACGCGAGGTCGAAAAGATCCTGTCGCAGATGGAAGAGGGCGTAGAGAAACCCAAGCCCAAGGTGCTGTTCGACGTCGGTGAAATGGTTCGCGTCAAGGATGGCCCCTTCGCTGATTTCAATGGCAACGTCGAAGACGTCAACTACGAAAAAAGCAAGGTGCGCGTGTCGGTCACCATTTTCGGCCGCGCCACACCCGTGGAACTCGATTTTGGTCAGGTCGAAAAGACCTAATTTTCAATCCGGGGAGCACGCGGCCCGCGGCCCGTGCGCCAGAACCCGTTAGGAGCAGTCAATGGCGAAGAAAATCGTCGGTTTCATCAAATTGCAAGTGCCGGCAGGCAAGGCCAACCCCTCGCCGCCGATCGGGCCGGCGCTGGGTCAGCGCGGCCTGAACATCATGGAATTCTGCAAGGCGTTCAACGCCAAGACGCAGGGCACTGAACCCGGTCTGCCGATCCCGGTGATCATCACTGCGTATGCCGACAAAAGCTTCACCTTCGTGATGAAAACGCCGCCGGCGTCCATTCTGATCAAGAAGGCAAGCGGCGTGCAGAAAGGATCCGCGAATCCCAGCACCGACAAGGTCGGCAAGCTGACTCGCGCGCAGGTCGAGGAAATTGCGAAGGCCAAAGAGCCTGATCTCACCGCGGCCGATCTCGACGCCGCCGTCCGAACGATCGCCGGCAGTGCCCGCAGCATGGGCATCACGGTCGAGGGGGTTTGACATGGCCAAGCTTAGCAAACGCGTTGCCGCCTATCGCGCGAAGATTGAACGCAATAAGCTTTATCCGGTGGCCGAGGCATTGGCGCTCATCAAGGAATGCGCCACCGCCAAGTTCGACGAATCCATCGACGTGGCCGTGCAGCTTGGTATCGACCCGAAGAAATCCGACCAACTGGTGCGCGGCTCGGTCGTACTGCCGGCCGGTAGCGGCAAAACGGTGCGGGTAGCGGTTTTCGCCCAGGGCGACAAGGCCGATGCCGCGAAAGCCGCGGGCGCCGATATCGTGGGTCTGGAAGATCTGGCCCAGCACATCAAGGGCGGGCAGCTGGACTTCGACGTCGTCATCGCGTCACCCGACACCATGCGTGTCGTGGGGGCGTTGGGGCAGATTCTCGGTCCGCGCGGTCTCATGCCGAACCCGAAAGTCGGCACTGTGACCCCCGATGTCGTCACTGCCGTCAAGAACGCAAAGGCCGGCCAGGTGCAGTACCGCACCGACAAGGCTGGCATCGTCCATGCAACCATCGGCCGGGCGTCGTTCGGCGTGGAACAGCTGCAGATGAATCTGCGGGCGCTGGTGGATGCGCTGAACAAGGCGCGGCCAGTCGCGATGAAGGGCATCTATCTGCGCAAACTTGCCGTCTCGTCCACCATGGGCGGCGGCGCGCGCGTGGAAATCGCCTCGCTCGGAGCCTGACGACGAACGTCGACGAACAACGAGCAGAGGAAGTAAGAGCTTTGAGCCGCATCCGGCTGTTTGCGGATGCAGCTGTCAAAGACCGCTGGAACCACCGGTCCGGTCAAACGGGGTGGCGGTTTAATTCCGGCTCGCAAGCCGGTTCCAGCGCAGACGGCGCTCAATGGAAGAATTCTTTACGGAACTCGACCAGGTGCGCCGCATTCGGCAGATGTGGGGGAACCTTCCCCGCATCGTTTGATGGAGTGTTCATACCGTGAGTCTCAATCGTCAAGAGAAAGCGGTGGTCATCGAGGAAGTTTCCGCGGAAATCGCGAAAGCGCAATCGGTCATCATTGCTGAGTACCGTGGTCTGGACGTCGCTTCCGTCACCGTATTGCGCAAAACCGCGCGTGATTCCGGCGTCTACCTGCGTGTCCTGAAAAACACGCTGGTTCGCCGCGCGATGGCGGGCAGCCCTTTCGAGGGCCTGTCCGCGCAGTTGGCCGGTCCGCTGATCTACGGGATCAGCACCGACCCAGTCGCGGCAGCCAAGGTATTGGCCGGTTTCGCAACGTCCAACGAACAACTGGTGATCAAAGGCGGGGCACTGCCCAATAACGTCTTGAACCAGGACGGCGTCAAGGCACTCGCCACGATGCCGTCTCGTGAAGAACTGTTGTCGAAACTTCTGGGCACCCTGCAAGCGCCCATCACGCAATTTGTGCGTACGCTCAACGAAATCCCAACCAAGTTCGTGCGCGGCCTTGCCGCCGTGCGCGATCAGAAAGAGGCCGCATGAAGCGCCTCATGGTATTTCGAATTCAAGACAGAGCGATACCCAACCTGGCAATCATCAATATCTGGAGTTCTGAAAATGGCATTAAGCAAAGCTGAGATCCTGGATGCCGTCGCCAACATGACGGTCCTGGAATTGTCCGAGCTGATCTCGGACATGGAAGAGAAGTTCGGCGTATCGGCCGCCGCGGCGGCGGTGGCGGTTGCCGCGCCGGCCGCGGGTGGCGCCGCAGCGGCGGTCGAAGAGCAGACCGAGTTTACCGTCATGCTCACCGAAATTGGCGGCAACAAAGTCAGCGTCATCAAGGCCGTTCGTGAAATCACGGCGCTGGGTCTGAAAGATGCCAAGGATCTGGTCGACGGCGCGCCCAAGGCTGTCAAGGAAGGCTTGTCGAAGGCCGATGCCGAAGTCGCGAAGAAAAAGCTGGAAGATGCGGGAGCAAAAGTCGAACTCAAATAAGACTTCTGCTTCGCGCCCGGGAGGGTTTCAACCTTCCCGGGCTTTTGCGTCTCCAGAAAACCTGGCTTTTGCACGCGTGGTCGCGCGAGAGCCCGGTTTTCCGGAGTCGTAAACCCCGGGCCGTGGTTGACGGCCCATGCAACCTCGAGTCGGAGTGCTCATGCCTTATTCGTACACCGAAAAAAAGCGCATACGCAAGAGCTTCGCCAAGCGTGAAGACGTTCAAGACGTCCCTTACTTATTGGCGACCCAGTTGAATTCGTTCGCCACGTTTTTGCAGGCGGATACTACACCATCCAAACGAAAAGATGAAGGCCTGCAGGCGGCCTTCAACTCCATTTTTCCCATCGTCAGCCACAACCAGATGGCCCGCCTGGAGTTCGTCAACTACGTGCTGGGCGATCCGGTGTTCGATGTCAAGGAATGCCAGCTGCGCGGCTTGACCTATGCGTCGCCGTTGCGCGCGAAGGTGCGTCTGGTCCTGATGGACCGCGAGGTGAGCAAACCTACCGTCAAGGAGGTCAAGGAGCAGGAAGTGTACATGGGCGAAATTCCGCTCATGACCAATACCGGGTCGTTCGTCGTCAACGGAACCGAACGCGTCATCGTGTCGCAGCTGCATCGGTCGCCGGGCGTGTTCTTCGAGCACGACCGGGGCAAGACGCATAGCTCCGGCAAGCTGTTGTTTTCCGCGCGGGTGATTCCGTATCGCGGTTCGTGGCTCGACTTCGAATTCGATCCGAAAGACGTCCTGTTCTTCCGTATCGATCGCCGCCGCAAGATGCCCGTGACGATATTGCTCAAAGCCATCGGCATGTCGCCCGAAGTGATTCTGTCGCATTTCTTCGACTTCGACAATTTCGAAATCCGCTCGGAAGGGGCGATGCTCGAATTCGTTCCCGATCGCTGGAAGGGCGAAGTGGCAACGTTCGACATCAACGATCGCGAAGGCAAGGTCATCGTTGAAAAAGACAAACGGGTCAACGCCCGGCACCTGCGTGAACTGGAAGCGGCCAAGGTGTCCCATATCTCAGTCCCCGAAGACTTCCTCATGGGGCGCGTGCTGGCCGTGAACGCCGTGAATGCGGAAACGGGCGAGGTTCTCGCCAACGCGAACGATGAGATCACCGAAACGTTGATGGCGACGCTGCGCGGCGCGGGCATCACGCATATCCAGACACTCTACACGAACGATCTGGATCGCGGCCCATATATTTCGCAGACGCTGCGCACCGACGAAACCGCCGATCAGGTGGCGGCGCGGGTCGCCATCTATCGCATGATGCGGCCGGGTGAACCGCCCACTGAAGATGCGGTCGAGGCCTTGTTCCAGCGCTTGTTCTACAGCGAGGAAACGTACGATCTCTCCCGCGTGGGACGTATGAAGGTCAACAGCCGGCTGGGCCGGGGCGACGACATTTCGGGGCCCATGACGCTCACCAACGATGACATCCTCGACACGATCAAGGTGTTGGTCGAGCTGCGTAATGGCCGCGGCCAGATCGACGATATCGACCACCTTGGCAATCGGCGCGTTCGCTGTGTCGGCGAATTGGCCGAAAATCAGTTTCGCGCGGGTCTCGTGCGTGTCGAGCGGGCCGTGAAAGAGCGTTTGGGCCAGGCGGAAACCGAGAACCTGATGCCGCACGACCTGATCAATTCCAAGCCGATTTCCGCGGCGATCAAAGAGTTCTTCGGGTCCAGCCAGCTGTCGCAGTTCATGGATCAGACCAATCCGTTGTCCGAGATCACGCACAAGCGCCGCGTGTCCGCGTTGGGGCCGGGCGGTCTCACTCGCGAACGCGCCGGCTTCGAAGTTCGCGACGTGCACCCCACGCATTACGGCCGCGTGTGCCCGATCGAAACGCCGGAAGGCCCGAACATCGGCCTGATCAATTCCATGGCGCTTTATGCGCGCCTGAATGAGTACGGTTTCCTCGAGACGCCGTACCGGAAAATCGTCGATGGCAAAGTCAGCGACCACATCGATTATCTGTCGGCCATCGAGGAAAGCAACTACGTCATCGCGCAGGCCAATGCGGTCCTGGATGACGACGGGCGCTTCGTCGACGATCTGGTCGCGTGTCGCCAGGCGGGTGAAACAATGCTCACGTCGCCCGACAATGTCCACTACATGGATGTCGCGCCATCACAGATCGTGTCCGTGGCGGCATCGCTCATTCCGTTTCTCGAACACGACGATGCGAACCGCGCCCTGATGGGGGCGAACATGCAGCGTCAGGCCGTTCCGTGCCTGCGGCCGGAAAAACCGCTGGTGGGGACCGGTATCGAACGCACGGTGGCGGTCGACTCCGGCACGACGGTGCAGGCGCTGCGTGGCGGCATCGTGGAGCATGTCGATGCCGAGCGCGTCGTCATTCGCGTCAATGACGAAGAGAACGCCGCGGGCGAAGTGGGCGTCGACATCTACAATTTGACCAAGTACACGCGTTCGAACCAGAACACCAACATCAACCAGCGTCCGGTCGTCTGGCGCGGCGACCACGTGGCGCGCGGCGATGTGCTGGCCGACGGCGCGTCGACCGACCTGGGCGAGCTGGCGCTGGGCCAGAACATGCTGATCGCGTTCATGCCGTGGAACGGCTACAACTTCGAAGATTCGGTCCTGATTTCCGAAAAGGTCGTGGCCGACGACCGCTACACGTCGATCCACATCGAGGAACTGACGGCGGTTGCGCGCGATACCAAATTGGGGCAGGAGGAAATAACGCGCGATATCAGCAACCTGGCCGAGACTCAGATCAATCGTCTGGACGAATCCGGCATCGTGTACATCGGCGCCGAAGTGCGCGCCGACGACGTGCTGGTCGGCAAGGTGACGCCCAAAGGCGAAACTCAATTGACGCCCGAGGAAAAGCTGCTGCGGGCCATCTTCGGCGAGAAGGCGTCCGACGTCAAAGACACGTCGCTGCGCGTGCCGTCGGGCATGGTCGGCACGGTCATCGATGTTCAAGTCTTCACGCGCGAGGGCATCGAACGCGACAAACGCGCGCAATCCATCATCGACGACGAGCTTCGCCGCTACCGGCAGGATCTGAACGATCAGTTGCGCATCGTCGAAAACGACACGTTCGACCGGATCCGGAAGTTCCTGGTCGGGAAAACCGTCAACGGCGGGCCGCGCAAGCTTGCCAAAGGGGCGTCGATTTCGGCGGATTAT
This sequence comes from Candidimonas sp., assembly GCA_004298545.1. Taxonomy (GTDB): domain Bacteria; phylum Pseudomonadota; class Gammaproteobacteria; order Burkholderiales; family Burkholderiaceae_B; genus SCQX01. The sequence goes on from SCQX01000250.1 coordinate 6,741, forward strand.
CTCGCCGACCTCGATCGTTGGCAGTGGTTCGACATTCGCCTGTCTGACGAGGCCCACGCCGTGGTGCTGGAGCAGGGCAAAGAATCGCTCGAACAGAAACGTCATCAATTCGATCTGGCGTTCGAGGAGAAACGCCGGAAACTGACGCAGGGCGACGAGCTGCCGCCGGGCGTACTCAAGATGATCAAAGTGTATCTGGCGGTCAAGCGGCGCCTGCAGCCCGGCGACAAAATGGCCGGGCGCCATGGCAACAAGGGGGTCGTGTCGCGCATTACGCCGGTCGAAGACATGCCGCACATGGCCGATGGCACCCCGGTCGACATTGTGCTCAATCCGCTGGGCGTGCCTTCGCGCATGAATGTCGGCCAGGTGCTGGAAGTGCATCTGGGCTGGGCGGCCAGGGGTCTGGGCCGGCGCCTCACCGAGTTGATGGAAAGCGAAAAGCACGTTCAGATCGGCGAGATTCGCGCCTTCCTCGCGAAGATATACAACAATATCGGCACCGCCGCACACATCGACGAGCTGACCGACGACGAGGTCATCGAGATGGCCCGCAATCTGCGCGACGGTGTACCGGTGGCAACGCCGGTGTTCGATGGCGCCACCGAGGAAGAAATCGCCACGATGCTCGAGCTTGCCTACCCCGACGATGTCGCCGAGCGCCTGAAGCTTACTTCGGGTCGCACGCAGGCGTGGCTCGTCGACGGCCGCACCGGCGAGCGGTTCGACCGCCCCGTCACCATTGGCTACATGCATTTCCTGAAGCTGCATCACCTGGTGGATGACAAGATGCACGCCCGCTCCACGGGGCCGTATTCGCTGGTCACCCAGCAGCCGCTGGGCGGCAAGGCGCAATTCGGCGGTCAGCGGTTCGGGGAAATGGAAGTCTGGGCCCTGGAAGCCTACGGCGCGGCGTACACGCTGCAGGAAATGCTCACGGTCAAGTCCGACGACATTTCCGGACGCACCAAGGTTTACGAGAATATTGTCAAGGGCGACCACGTCATCGATGCGGGCATGCCCGAGTCGTTCAACGTTCTGGTCAAGGAAATCAGATCCCTGGCCCTGGACATGGATTTGGAGCGTAAATAATGAAAGCGCTACTCGATCTCTTCAAGCAGGTATCGCAAGACGAGCATTTCGATGCCATCAAGATCGGCATCGCATCGCCCGAGAAAATCCGTTCGTGGTCGTATGGGGAAGTGCGCAAGCCCGAAACCATCAACTACCGAACGTTCAAACCGGAGCGCGACGGTCTTTTCTGCGCCAAGATCTTCGGGCCGATCAAAGACTACGAATGTCTTTGCGGCAAGTACAAGCGGCTCAAGCATCGCGGCGTCATTTGCGAAAAATGCGGCGTCGAAGTCACGGTGGCGAAGGTGCGCCGCGAGCGCATGGGCCACATCGAACTGGCCAGCCCGGTGGCGCACATCTGGTTCCTCAAGAGCCTGCCGTCGCGGCTTGGCATGGTGCTCGACATGACGCTGCGCGACATCGAGCGCGTGCTCTATTTCGAAGCCTGGTGCGTGATCGAACCGGGCATGACGCCGCTCAAGCGCGGCCAGATCATGTCCGACGACGACTACCTGGCGAAAACGGAAGAGTACGGCGATGACTTCCATGCGCTCATGGGCGCGGAAGCCGTGCGCGAACTCCTGCGCACGATCGATATCGACCACGAAGTCGAGACCTTGCGCGCGGAGCTCAAGGCGACGTCGTCCGATGCCAAGATCAAGAAGATCTCCAAGCGCCTGAAGGTCCTGGAAGGCTTTCAGAAATCCGGCATCAAGCCGGAATGGATGATCATGGAAGTGCTGCCGGTCCTGCCACCGGATCTGCGCCCGCTGGTTCCGCTCGATGGCGGCCGTTTCGCCACGTCCGACCTCAACGACCTCTACCGCCGGGTCATCAACCGCAACAACCGCCTCAAACGCCTGCTTGAACTGAAGGCGCCGGACATCATCCTGCGCAATGAGAAGCGCATGCTGCAGGAGGCGGTCGACTCGTTGTTCGACAACGGCCGCCGCGGTAAAGCCATGACAGGCGCGAACAAGCGGCAGCTCAAGTCGCTTGCCGACATGATCAAGGGCAAGAGCGGGCGCTTTCGCCAGAACCTGCTGGGCAAGCGCGTCGACTATTCGGGACGCTCGGTCATCGTGGTCGGTCCGCAGCTCAAGCTGCACCAGTGCGGCCTGCCCAAACTGATGGCGCTGGAACTGTTCAAGCCGTTCATTTTCAATCGGCTTGAAATGATGGGCCTGGCGACGACCATCAAGGCGGCCAAGAAGCTGGTCGAGGGCCAGGAACCCGTGGTCTGGGACATTCTGGAAGAAGTCATCCGCGAACATCCCGTGATGCTCAATCGCGCGCCGACGCTGCATCGGCTGGGCATTCAGGCGTTCGAGCCCGTACTCATCGAAGGCAAGGCCATTCAGCTGCATCCGCTGGTGTGCGCGGCGTTCAACGCCGACTTCGACGGCGACCAGATGGCGGTGCACGTGCCGTTGTCGCTCGAGGCGCAGCTGGAGGCGCGCACGCTGATGCTGGCGTCGAACAACGTGTTGTTCCCGGCCAACGGCGAGCCGTCCATCGTGCCGTCCCAGGACATCGTGCTGGGGCTGTATTACACCACGCGCGAACGCATCAACGGCAAGGGCGAGGGGATGTTCTGCGCCGACTTGGCGGAGGTGCAGCGCGCCTACGACAACGGCGAGGTGGAACTGCAAAGCCGCGTCACCGTGCGTCTCAACGAGTTCGAGAAAGACGCGAACGGCGAGTGGCAGCCGGTGCTGCACCGTGTGGAGACCACGGTGGGACGCGCGCTGTTGTCCGAAATCCTGCCCAAAGGGCTGCCGTTCTCGGTGCTGAACCGGCCGCTGAAGAAAAAGGAAATCTCGCGGCTGATCAACCAATCGTTTCGCCGCTGCGGGCTGCGCGCGACGGTCATTTTCGCCGACAAGCTCATGCAGTCGGGTTTTCGGCTCGCCACGCGCGCCGGCATCTCGATCGCCATGAGCGACATGCTCATTCCGACCGTCAAGGAAGACATCCTCGCTCAGGCCAGCAAAGAAGTGAAGGAAATCGACAAGCAGTATTCGTCGGGCTTGGTGACGGCGCAGGAACGCTACAACAATGTGGTCGACATCTGGGGCAAGGCCAGCGATCAGGTCGGCAAGGCCATGATGGAGCAGCTGGCGACGGAACCGGTCGTCAATCGCCAGGGCGAGCGGGTGCGTCAGGAGTCGTTCAACTCCATCTACATGATGGCCGACTCCGGGGCGCGTGGTTCCGCCGCGCAGATCCGCCAGCTGGCGGGCATGCGCGGCTTGATGGCCAAGCCGGATGGCTCGATCATCGAAACCCCGATCACCGCCAATTTCCGCGAAGGGCTGAACGTGCTGCAGTACTTCATCTCGACGCACGGCGCGCGCAAAGGGCTGGCCGACACCGCGCTCAAGACGGCGAACTCCGGCTATCTGACGCGCCGCCTGGTCGACGTGACGCAAGATCTCGTCATCACGGAAGATGACTGCGGCACGACGCATGGCTATGCCATGAAGGCGGTGGTCGAAGGCGGCGAGGTCATCGAGCCGCTGCGTGACCGTATTCTCGGGCGCGTCGTTGCCGTCGATGTGGTCAACCCCGACACGCAGGAGACGGTCGTGGCGGCTGGAACACTGCTCGACGAGGAAAAGCTCGACCGCATCGACGAGCTCGGCATCGATGAAGTGAAAGTTCGCACGCCGCTCACGTGCGAAACCCGCCATGGGTTGTGCGCGTGCTGCTATGGGCGTGATCTCGGCCGCGGCACGAAGGTCAGCCGCGGCGAGGCGGTGGGTGTGATCGCGGCGCAATCCATCGGCGAGCCCGGTACGCAGCTGACGATGCGCACGTTCCACATCGGTGGCGCCGCGTCGCGGGCGTCGATGGCCAGTTCCATCGAGACCAAATCCAGCGGTACGGTGGGCTTCGTTGGCTCGATGCGTTATGTGACCAACGCCAAGGGCGAGCGCGTGGCGATTTCCCGCTCGGGCGAACTCGTCATACTCGACGATTCACGTCGTGAGCGCGAGCGCCACAAAGTACCCTATGGCGCCACGGTCATCGTGGGTGACGGCGATGCCGTCAAGGCGGGTCAGCGTCTGGCGACGTGGGATCCATTGACTCGCCCCATCGTTTCGGAATACGCGGGTACCGTGCGCTTCGAGAATGTGGAAGAGGGCGTGACGGTCGCCAAGCAGCTCGACGAAGTCACGGGTCTGTCGACGCTGGTCGTGATCACGCCCAAGACGCGCGGCGGACGAACCGTGATGCGGCCGCAGGTCAGGCTCATCAGCGAGGCCGGCGAGGAAGTCAAGGTTGCCGGAACCGATCACTCGGTGAACATATCGTTCCCCGTCGGCGCGTTGATCACTGTCCGCGATGGCCAGGAAGTCAGCGTGGGCGCGGTGCTGGCGCGCATTCCGCAGGAATCTCAGAAGACGCGTGACATCACCGGCGGTCTGCCGCGGGTGGCCGAGCTGTTCGAGGCACGCTCGCCGAAGGATGCGGGCATGCTTGCCGACGTCACGGGGACTGTGTCGTTTGGCAAGGACACCAAGGGGAAACAGCGGCTGGTCATCACCGATCTGGAAGGCGTGAGTCATGAGTTCCTCATTCCGAAAGAGAAGCAGGTGCTCGTGCACGATGGTCAGGTGGTGAACAAGGGCGAAATGATCGTCGACGGCCCGGCCGACCCGCACGATATCCTGCGTCTGCAGGGCATCGAGCGCCTTGCCACGTACATCGTCAACGAGGTGCAGGATGTCTACCGCCTGCAGGGCGTGAAGATCAACGACAAGCACATCGAAGTGATCGTGCGTCAGATGTTGCGCCGCGTGAACATCGTCGAGCCGGGCGACACGGGCTTCATCACGGGCGAGCAGGTCGAGCGGTCGGAACTGCTCAATGCGAACGATCGCGTCACCGCCGATGGCAAGCTTCCCGCCACGTACGAGAATGTGCTGTTGGGGATCACCAAGGCGTCGTTGTCGACCGACTCGTTCATCTCGGCGGCATCCTTCCAGGAGACGACGCGCGTGCTGACCGAAGCGGCCATCATGGGCAAGCGCGATGATTTGCGCGGACTCAAGGAAAACGTCATCGTCGGCCGCCTGATCCCCGCCGGCACGGGCATGGCGTATCATCTTGCCCGCAAAGAGAAGGAACTACGCGACGCGGCCGACCGTCAAAGCGCCCGCGCCCTGGAGAACCCTTTCGAGGATGCACCGGTCGTGGCGACTACCGAAACGCAGGCCGCGGATGGCGAATCCCATCGCGAGGAGCCCAGCGCAACGGGCGAGTGACTATTGTCTTTGCCTGCCGCATGATGGTTGTTTTCCTCGCCCGGCTCGCGCTCATTCCGAGCGGGCCGGGCGAGCCCTCTTCCCATTCGTTTGCCGTTGAAATGACGTCACGCCATACCAGGGGCCTTTGCTGTTGGAATCACGTCTCCCCTGCCCAGGCTCCTTTATCGTTGGACCAGGCTCACGCTTGACCATAATTCTGCGCAAATGCTATGATGGCAAGCTTAATCGGGGTTTTGTGGCGCTTTGATGCGGTGCTGCGGCCTCTGAATCCTTGCGAGGACGACGTGGTGCCGTTTGCGCTTATGGCACGGGGCCTGGTGACAGAAGCAAGAAGGAAGGCCGCTGGTGTGGCAAGGTGCCCCTGGCCCGGTTGGCAAGACCCGCTCTTTTACGTTATTCGTGTCAGGCGGTTTTTGCGCAAACCGCCTGAATCTTTTTGGGGCCGGCGTGTGTGGCCGGTGCTGGGGGGGCAGGCGTTTCCACAGAAGGTTTTTCGCAAACCGGTACGTTGCGTGCGAGTACATTGCGTAAAAGGAAGAGGGCAAATACGCAAGGGGCGAATACGCAGAAGGTCAGTACGGGTGGATGCGGGCAAGTAACGAGCAAGTAGCGGGTAAATAACGGTAAGTACAGGTAGCTACGTAAAGAGTAAAGAGAAAGGATGCGTAAAGGTCATGCCAACCATTAGCCAACTCGTGCGCAAACCGCGCGCGGTCAGCCGTGCAAGCAGCAAGAGCCCGGCGCTTGAGAACTGTCCGCAGCGCCGCGGCGTCTGCACGCGTGTTTACACCACCACCCCCAAGAAACCGAACTCGGCGCTTCGCAAGGTTGCCAAGGTGCGTCTCACCAACGGCTTCGAGGTCATTTCGTATATTGGCGGTGAAGGTCACAACCTGCAAGAGCACTCGGTCGTGCTGGTGCGTGGCGGCCGTGTGAAGGACCTCCCGGGCGTGCGCTACCACATTGTGCGCGGTTCTCTCGATCTCCAGGGGGTCAAGGACCGCAAGCAGGCGCGCTCGAAGTACGGCGCGAAGCGTCCGAAGAAAGCCTGATTCCACCCCCCGGCCTCCCGTTCGGGAGCCGCCGGCCAATTCGTGCAGCCGCGAGCTTGCTCGTGGCACGTAAGTGATCGCCGCTGGCGATCGTGTCCGCGCGTCGCGCGGTAAAACTGAACCGTCACAAGGAAGTCGAAAAATGTCCCGTCGCCGTGAAATCCCCAAACGCGAAATCTTGTCGGATCCGAAATTCAGCAGTGTCGAACTGGCGAAGTTCATGAACGTCGTGATGCTGTCGGGCAAAAAGGCTGTCGCCGAGCGGATCGTTTATGGCGCGCTGGATCAGATCAAATCCAAGGCTGGTAAAGAACCGCTCGAGGTGTTCAACCAGGCACTCAACAATATCAAACCCATGGTCGAGGTGAAGAGCCGACGCGTGGGCGGCGCGAATTATCAGGTTCCCGTCGAGGTGCGCCCGGTGCGGCGGCTGGCTCTGGCAATGCGCTGGCTGCGCGAGGCCGCCAAGAAGCGTGGCGAAAAATCGATGGAATTGCGTCTGGCCGGTGAGCTGCTGGACGCATCCGAGGGCCGCGGTGGCGCGATGAAAAAGCGTGAAGACACGCACCGGATGGCCGAAGCCAACAAGGCGTTCAGTCACTTCCGCTGGTAGGTAGTATCCAGGACACAATCCCAAGGAAACGATCATGGCCCGCAAGACCCCAATCGAGCACTATCGCAATATTGGAATTTCCGCGCACATCGATGCGGGAAAGACCACGACGACCGAGCGCATTCTTTTCTATACCGGCGTCAACCACAAGCTCGGTGAGGTTCACGATGGCGCCGCCACCATGGATTGGATGGAGCAGGAACAGGAACGCGGCATCACCATCACGTCGGCGGCCACCACCTGTTTCTGGTCGGGGATGAGCGGCAATTATCCTTCGCACCGGATCAACATCATCGACACCCCGGGACACGTGGACTTCACCATCGAAGTCGAGCGTTCCATGCGCGTGCTCGATGGCGCCTGCATGGTCTATTGCGCGGTGGGCGGGGTGCAGCCGCAGTCCGAGACCGTTTGGCGGCAGGCCAACAAATACAGTGTGCCGCGCTTGGCGTTCGTCAACAAAATGGACCGTACCGGCGCCAATTTCTTCAAGGTTTACGATCAGCTCAAGGCGCGCCTGAACGCCCATCCTGTGCCGATCGTCATCCCCATCGGCGCGGAAGACGCATTCACGGGTGTGGTCGATCTGGTCAAGATGAAGGGTATCGTCTGGGACGACGCCAGCCAGGGCACGAAATTCAGCTACATCGACATCCCGCCGGAACTGGTGGAACAGGCCGACGAATGGCATGAGAAACTGCTCGAATCAGCGGCCGAGTCGTCCGAGGAACTCATGGACAAGTACCTGGAAACGGGAACCTTGAGCGCGGACGAGATCACCAAGGGCATCCGCATGCGCACCATCGCGTGCGAAATTCAGCCCATGCTGTGCGGCACGGCATTCAAGAACAAGGGGGTGCAGCGCATGCTTGACGCGGTGGTCGATTACCTGCCGTCGCCGGTGGATATTCCACCGGTGGAAGGCCAGGACGACGCCGGCAACATCGTGGTTCGCGAGGCCAGTGACAGCGCCAAATTCTCGGCGCTGGCGTTCAAATTGATGAGCGATCCGTTCGTCGGCCAGCTGACCTTCATCCGCGTGTATTCGGGAACCTTGCGGTCGGGCGACACGGTCTTCAATCCCATCAAGGGCAAGAAGGAACGCATCGGCCGCATCCTGCAGATGCATTCGAACAACCGGGCCGAAATCAAAGAAGTCCTGGCCGGCGATATCGCGGCCGTAGTCGGCCTGAAGGACGTCACGACGGGCGAGACGCTTTGCGACGTCGACTCGCACGTCCTGCTGGAAGTCATGGACTTCCCCGAACCGGTCATCTCGCAGGCCGTGGAGCCCAAGACCAAATCCGATCAGGAGAAAATGGGCATCGCGCTGTCGCGTCTGGCGCAGGAGGACCCGTCCTTCCGCGTGCGCAGTGACGAGGAATCGGGGCAGACCATCATCTCCGGCATGGGCGAGCTGCACCTCGAGGTGCTGGTCGACCGCATGCGGCGCGAGTTCGGTGTGGAGGCCAATGTGGGCAAACCGCAGGTGGCCTATCGGGAAACCATACGCAAGACCTGCGAAGAGTCCGAGGGCAAGTTCATCAAACAGTCGGGCGGACGCGGCCAGTACGGGCACGTCGTCATCAAGCTCGAGCCCCTGCCGCCGGGCGGTGGCTATGAGTTCGTCGACGCCATCAAGGGCGGCGTGGTGCCGCGCGAGTACATCCCGGCGGTCGACAAAGGCATTCGGGAAACACTGTCGGCCGGCGTCGTCGCCGGTTACCCGGTGGTCGACGTGAAAGCGACGCTGTTCTTCGGCTCGTACCACGACGTGGACTCCAACGAGAATGCCTTCCGCATGGCCGCGTCGATGGCCTTCAAAGACGGCATGCGCAAGGCGAGTCCGGTGCTGCTGGAGCCCATGATGGCGGTGGAGGTGGAAACCCCCGAGGATTATGCGGGCACGGTGATGGGCGATCTGTCGTCACGGCGCGGAATGGTTCAGGGAATGGACGATCTGTCGGGCGGCGGCAAGGCAATCAAGGCGGAAGTGCCGCTGGCCGAAATGTTCGGCTACGCAACGAGCCTGCGGTCGCAGACCCAGGGTCGCGCGACTTACACCATGGAGTTCAAGCACTATGCCGAGGCTCCGAAGAATGTCGCTGAGGAAGTCATCAGCGCTCGCGGTAAATAGTAAATGACGAATGCGCCACGCACCCCGCGGCGCGTGAAAAATCTCCGACTTCTTGTTGAATAGCGTAATGGATTGAATCATGGCAAAAGGAAAGTTTGAGCGGACGAAACCGCACGTAAACGTAGGGACGATCGGGCACGTGGACCATGGCAAGACGACGCTGACGGCGGCGATCACGACGGTGCTGTCGGCGGCGTA
>SCQX01000251.1 GCA_004298545.1 Candidimonas sp.
ATAGCACTGTCGAATCGGGCCGGCAGGTGGCGCGGCGGCGTTAAAAAAGAGACTGCGGGGTAAATCCGCGCGCCGCCGGGCAAGGCGTCACCGGCGCACGGCGGATAGAATCAAGGTTCGTACATCTGGTGCTTGGCGCCGCATGATGATGAGGCTATTTTGAGTTCGAAGTCCGGCAGCCCTCCGATCGAGTCGACCGAGCCTGGCGCGTCCGCTGACGGCGCGGCGGGCAAGGCGGCCGCGCCGGTCGACGCGCCGTACGTCGGGCGTCCGGCCACGCGGGTCGAAGACGCCGCGCTGTTGACGGGGCATGGCCTGTATGCCGACGATGCGGGTGTAAAGCCGGGTACTTTGTACGCCGCCATTGTGCGCTCGCCCTTCGCGCACGCGGATGTCCTTTCCATCGATGCCGCCGCCGCGCTCGCCCTACCCGGCGTGCGCGCGGTGCTGACGGGCGCCGACGTGAAACGGTGGTCCGCGCCGTTTCCCGTCGGCGTCAGGCAGCCCATGGAGCACTGGAGCCTGGCGGTGGACCGGGCGCGCTATGTGGGCGAGCCGGTGGCCGTGGTCGTCGCCAAGAATCGCTATGTGGCGGAGGATGCGCTCGATCTCGTTGATGTCAAATACCGCGAATTGCCGGTTGCGGTCGATCCGGAACGAGCGGCCGATGCCGCCGCGCCGGTTCTTCACCCGGCTGTCGGCTCCAATGTCGTGAGCGATCGCCATTTCAGTTACGGCGATCCGGCGGCGGCTTTTGCCGCGGCCGAACGCCGGGTCTCCCTGAAGATCCACTATCCGCGCAATTCCACGACGCCCATCGAGTGTTTCGTGGTCGTGGCGGAATTTCTGGCCGGTGATCAAGGTTACGACGTGCTCTCGAATTTCCAGGGGCCGTTTGCCGTGCACACTGTGGTGGCGCGCGCCCTGAAAGTGGGCGGTGCCAAACTGCGCTTGCGGTTCGCCAGGGATTCGGGCGGCAGCTTCGGCGTCAAACAGGCAGTGTCCACCTACATCGCGTTGCTGTGCCTGGCGTCGCGCAAGGCGGGCGCACCCGTCAAGTGGGTGGAGGACCGCTACGAACATTTGCTCGCGTCGGCCGCCGCGCCCAACCGCGTGACGACGATAGAGGCGGCGGTGCGGCTCGACGGCGAGGTGACGGCCCTGCGCTACGATCAGCTCGACGATTGCGGCGGGTATCTGCGCGCGCCCGAGCCGGCCACGCTCTATCGCATGCACGGCATACTCACGGGCGCCTACAAAGTGCGCAACCTGGAAGTGCGCAATCGTGTGGTATTGACCAACAAAACGCCGTCGGCCCTGGTACGCGGTTTTGGCGGCCCGCAGATGTATTTCGCGCTCGAACGCCTGATGCAGCGGGTCGCGGTGGAACTGAATCTCGATCCGCTGGAGGTCATCGGGCGCAATCTGATTGGCGCGGATGCCTTTCCGTACCGCGCGCCCGCGGGCGCGCTGCTGGGGTCGGGGAATTATCAGGAGTCCGTCGCGCGGGCGCGCCGCGAAGGGCAACTGGACGAATTATTCGCGCGGCGTGCGCAGGCGCGCGAACAGGGGCGCCTGTACGGCATCGGGTATGCCGCCATCGTCGAGCCGTCGATCTCCAATATGGGGTACATCACCACGGTCATGACGGCGGAAGATCGCGCCAAGGCCGGGCCGAAGAGCGGTGCCATCGCCAGCGCGACCGTCAGTGTCGACGCGCTGGGCAGCGTCAGCGTGATCATCGATTCCGTGCCCGCCGGCCAGGGGCATCGGACGGTGGCGGCACAGGTCGTGGCCGACGTGCTGGGGCTCTCGCCCGATGACATCGTGGTCAACACCGAGCTGGATACGCAAAAGGATGCCTGGTCGATCGCGGCGGGGAATTATTCCAGCCGTTTCGCCGGGGCAACGGCAGGCAGTGTGCATCTTGCCGCCTTGAAGGTGCGTGGGAAGATGGCGCGCATCGCGGCCGATACGCTGCATGCGCAGCCCGACGACATTGTGTTTTCGCGCGGGCAGGTCTTTGTTCGCGGCAAACCCGGACAAGCCTTGCGTTTTCACCGGGTCGCGGGGATGACACACTGGTCGCCCGGCACGCTGCCGCAAGGCATGACGCCCGGCCTTCGCGAGACGGTATTCTGGTCGCCACCCGAAGCGCAGGCGCCGGATGAACACGATGTGATCAACAGTTCGGCGGCGCATGGCTTCATATTCGACATCTGTGCGGTGGAAATCGATCGGGTCACCGAAAAAGTCCGCATCGATCGCTATGTGACGTCGCACGATGCGGGGCGACTTTTGAACCCCGCGCTGGCCAACGGCCAGATTCGCGGCGGTTTTGCGCAGGGGCTCGGCGCCGCGCTGATGGAAGAGTATGCCTACGGCGCCGATGGCAGCTTCCTCGCGGGCACCTTCGCCGATTATCTGGTGCCGACCGCGTTCGAGGTGCCCGACCCGGTCATCGCGCACCTCGAGACGCCCTCGCCCTATACCCCGCTGGGAGCCAAGGGGCTGGGCGAGGGAAACAACATGAGCACGCCGGTGTGCATCGCGAATGCCGTGGCCGATGCGCTGGGCGTGGCCCTGGTCGATCCGCCGCTCACGCCATCGAGAATTCATGCGCTGCTGGGGACGCCGGACCCGGCGCCCAGCAGGCCGGTCGCGCCCGGCGCGATGAATGGCCCGGCGAGCAGTCGCGAGGCGGTGGAGAGTGGCGGGGCCGTGCTGAAGATGGCGGGCTCCGTCACGCTGAGCGCGCCACCGCGCGCCGTCTACGATGTGTTGCTGGACCCGGTCGCGCTGGCGAAGGTCGTCCCCGGCTGCCGCGCCTTGAATCGTGTCGGCGAAAATCGTTACGCGGCGGAAGTCGTCATCGGTGTCGGCCTCGTCAAGGCGCGCTACCGGGCGGAAATCGAGTTGACTGACCTGGATCCCCCCAATGCCTTGTCGCTTGGCGGCAAGGGGATCAGCTCCCTGGGCGCGGCGGAAGGCTCGGGGCGGGTGCGCCTGGAGCCGACCGATGGCGGAACGCTTCTTTCCTACGACTATGGCGTGTCGGTCAGCGGCAAAGTGGCCGCCGTCGGCGGGCGCATGCTGGAAGGCGCGGCCCGAATCATTCTGCGACAGTTGTTCGAGCGGCTTGGTCGCCAGGCCGTCGGCGGCACGGCGCAATTGCCCACGCCGTGGTGGCGCCGCCTGCTTGGGTTGTTGGGGTTGCGGCGATGAAACCGGCCGCCTTCGATTACGTGCGCATCGAGGATGCCGATGAAATTTTCGACGCATTCGACACTTACGGCGAAGAGGCCAGGATTCTCGCTGGTGGCCAGTCGCTGATGGCGATGCTCAATTTCCGCCTGGCGCAGCCGCGGGCGTTGCTCGACATCTCCCGCTGTGAAAACCTGAATTATGTCCGCATCGCTGACGGCCGGCTGTGTGTGGGCGCGGCCGCCACGCAGGCCAGCGTGGAATGGCGCGGCGCGTTGGCGCGTGAAGTGCCGCTGCTGGCTTTGGCGTTTCCGTCGATCTCGCATTTTCAGATACGCAATCGCGGCACGGTGTGCGGGTCGATTGCGCATGCCGATCCCAGCGCAGAATTGCCGCTGTGCCTGACGGCCCTGGGCGGCGACGTGGTGCTGCGTTCGAGGTCACGCCGGCGCGTCCTGGCGGCGGATGCGTTTTTCACGGGCATGCTGACCACCGCCATCGCGCCGGGCGAGTTCATCGAGGAAGTCCGCTTTCCGCTGGCCGCCGCGGGCCGGCGCTACGCCTTTGACGAGGTATCGATGCGGCGCGGCGATTTTGCCATCGTGGCGGTGGCGGCAATCGTGGCGGACAGCGAGTTCACGCTGGCGGTGGGGGGTGTCGCCGACCGCCCGGTGCGTGCCATGTGGCCGGCGCTGTCCGAAGCCGACCTTGTCGTTGCAATAAACGATTTTGCGTGGGCGCTTCAGGCGCAAAGCGACAGCCATGCCAGTGCTCAATACCGCCGCCATCTGGTGCGCGAATTGGGGCACGAATTGATCGTCCGGGCTCGAGATGAAAAAGTACGTTGAAGGCGAACCGCATCGGGTCGCGCTCACGCTGAACGGTGTCGAAGTGAGCGCGCTGGCCGAACCGCGCATGCTGCTGTCTGACTTCCTGCGGCACGAATTGGGCGCGACGGGCGTGCATGTCGGCTGTGAACACGGCGTCTGCGGCGCGTGCACGGTGCAGGTCGACGGCGTGGCCACGCGGTCTTGTCTGCAGCTTGCGGTGCAGGCCGAAGGGCGGGCCATCGAGACGGTCGAGGGATTGAACCGCGCCTGTGGAGAAGAACTGGGCGATCTGCAGCGCGCGTTCAAGGAACACCATGCTCTGCAGTGTGGCTTCTGTACGGCCGGCATACTGATGTCGTGCCGCGATTTTCTCGCGCGTGTCGAGGCGCCCAGCCGCGGTGAGGTGCGCGACATGCTGACGGGTCATTTGTGCCGCTGCACCGGCTACACCCCTATCGTCGACGCGGTGCTCGACGTGGCCGCGCGGCGGGCCGAAGATAAACGGAAGGAGACCGGGAATGCTTGATCTGGGGCGAAGTTTCGTCGCGTCGGTGGAAAGAAGCCCCGACGCGCTGGCGATCGTCGATAATGACTGCCGCCTGACGTACGCCGCGTGGTTCGAGCGCGTGCGCAATATCGCCGGTGGCCTGGCTGGCCTGGGTATCGGGCATGGCGATCATGTATTCGCCATCATGCAGAATCGCTGGGAAATGGCCAGCCTGCATTGGGCGTGTCAGTTTCTCGGGGCCATCATGACGCCGTTGAACTGGCGCGCCAAGGTCGAGGATATCGACTACTGCCTCGACAATTCCGAGGCCAAAGCGGTCGTCTTCCAGGATGTATCGGCGGAAGCGGTCGCCCAGTCTACCGTGGCGCGGCAGCTGCCGCGCGTGGCGGTGCAATCGGCGCCCGGCGGCACCTTGTCGTTCGACGATCTGCTTGCCGCCCGCCCGACGAAGCAGCTGCTCAATGCGAGCTGGGACGATTGGTCCCTGATGCTGTACACGTCGGGCACCACCGGGCGGCCGAAAGGGGTGCCGCGCCGCCACCAGCATGAACGCGCCGCGGCCGTGGCACACGTGGCCCAGAACCTTTATCGGCGCGGTGAGTGCACGCTGGGTGTCATGCCGCTCTATCACACGATGGGGGTGCGCTCGCTGCTGGCCATGGCGCTCATCGATGGTTGTTTCGTCTGCATCAGGAAGTTTGACGTGCCCGCGGTACTGGCCGCGATCGAGACGGAGCGCGTGACGAATCTGTACCTCGTTCCCACGCTGTATCACGACATCATCGAGCACCCGAACCTGGCGCGAACCGATATTTCGTCGGTGCGCAAGCTTGGTTTCGCGGGCGCATCGATGAACGACGGCCTGCTCAAGCGCCTGGAGGCGGTTTTCAAACCGGATTTGTTCGTCAATCATTATGGTTCGTCAGAGGTTTATACCTGCACCATCGAACCGGACGCGGTGCGCAAGCCGGGCAGCGCTGGAAAATCAGGCCTCAATCAACGGATTCGTGTGATCCACCTCGGCGCGACCAGTGGCGACGACGTGGCGTCGCCGGGCGAGGAAGGGCAGATCGTCGCCGATCTGCGCGGCGACGAGGCGTTCGAAGGCTACTGGAAGCGCCCGGACGCGAATGCCAAGGCATTGCGCGATGGCTGGTTCCTGACCGGCGACATGGGGTACTTCGATGCGGATGGCGATCTGTTCGTCACCGGGCGGGTCGATGACATGATCATCAGTGGCGGCGAGAATATTTCTCCGGCCGACATCGAGAGTCTGTTGTCGCTGCACCCGGCGGTGGACGAAGTCGCGGTGGTGGGGCTGTCCGACGAGCGCTGGGGGCAACGCGTGACCGCCTTCATAAAGCGCAAGAGCGACGTCGCGGCCGAGGCGCTGGATCGGCACTGCCGCGCATCGGGCCTGCCGGACTACAAGCGGCCGCGCGAGTATGTGTTCGTCGAAGCGTTGCCGAAATCGCTTGTCGGCAAGATTCTTCGCCGCGAAATCCTGGCGGGCAAATATACGCGAGTTCCAGAGGTTGGCGCGGCCGCCAGCCCGGGAAGCGGTGGCGCCCGCACGATCGACAAGAGGGAAGCATCATGAGTGTGTTACGTCATCCGGCCCAGGGCCTTCTCGATGCGCTCGACGGGTTCTCCGTCGCGGTCGACGCCTCCGGGCAGCGCGCGGATATCGTGTTGGATCGTCCGCCGTTCAACATCATTTCGATGGGGCAGCGCGATCAGCTGCGCCTGGTGTTCGAAGCGTTGGACGACGATCCGGCGGTGCGTGTCATCGTGCTGCGCGCGGTTGGCAAGCATTTCTCGAGCGGCGGCGACATAAAGGGCTTCCTCGAGGCCACACCCGAGCACGTATCCCGGCTTGCCTGGAACATCGCCGCTCCGGCGCGCTGCGCAAAGCCGGTCGTCGTTGCGAACCGTGGCTACTGTTTCGGCGTGGGGTTCGAGCTATCGCTGGCCTGCGATTTCCGCATCGTGACGGAAGCGACGCAGTACGCCCTGCCGGAGCAGAAGCTGGGTCAGATTCCGGGCTCTGGCGGGTGTGCGCGTCTGCAAAAAATGATAGGCATCACGCGGACCAAAGACGTGGTCATGCGTTCGCGCCGCATCAGTGGGCGCCAGGCCTGCGACTGGGGCATTGCCACTGAATGCGTCGCCGATGCCGACCTGGAGCGGGCCACTGATGCGCTGGTGGCGGAATTGTGTGCCTTTTCACCCATCGCGCAACGCACCGCGAAGAAGCTGCTCAACGATACCGAGGACGCCACCTTGTCGCTGGCGATCGAGCTTGAGGGGCACTGCTACAGCCGCTTGCGCGGCTCGGACGATTTCCGCGAAGGCGTCGAGGCGTTCCACCAGAAGCGCAAACCGAAATTCACCGGTACCTGATGCCCGCCCGGCGGCGGGGGCCACATCGCCCGACCCGCGGCTCGAGTCGCTTGCGGCCGCGGCGGCGCTACATCATCGGCCGTGACTCGCCCAACCTTGCGGGGATTGCGCGCGGGCGGTAGATGTCCACCACTTTCCGGTATTGGCTGGGCACGACCCCGGTATGTTGCTGGAAAAAGCGTGTGAAGTGGCTCTGCGCGCTGAATCCCAGCGTCGTGGACAGCCGATTCATCGATTCCTGCGTGGCGGTCAGCCCCTGAATGGCGGCTTCCACGCGCAGAATGTTGTTGTACAGGTTGGGCGTGAGGTTGGTTTGTTCGCGGAACAGCTTGAAGAAATGGGCGCGCGACAGGCACGTTTCCGATGCGAGGTGGCTGGTGTCCAGTTCCGCGCCCACGTTGGCGCGCATGATCGACATGGCGCGCCGGATGCGCGCATCGCGCGCGTAGGGCCGGGGGCCGATCTTCCATAGATCGGCTCGACGCCACTGGGAGAACGCGTCGATGACAAGAACCATCAGGTTCGAGAGTTCCGATTGCAGGTAGTCATCGCTGAGCTGCTCGCCGTACAGCATTTGCATGGCCAGTGTGTTCGACAGCGTGCGCATGGGTTTGGGGATTTCGGCGCAGGCATGCGGGAAGAACCCTGGCGCCCCGCTGGAGATGAACGAGCGTTCGATTTGACCGAGCCAGCGCGGTTCGATGTAGAGCGCCAGAATGACGGTGGAAGGGCCCTTGGGGTCGTGATGCACGTAGGCGTGCGGCTCCCAGGTGTTCACCAGCACGGCGGTGCGCTCGTTCAGCGGGCAGCGTTTGTCGCGCACTGAAAAGAAGGTGTCGGCGCCGCTTATCTTGATCAGGACGTGGCATTGCGAGTGCGCGTGTCTGACGAGCGGGTGATCCATGTTCAGCAGCTCGACGCGTCCAAAATAGCCTTGAAGGAGTCGGATTGCGGTCGACATTGGGGGGTCTCCGGGTACTTATGATGCGACGGAACGCGCCGCGCGCAGGCGGGGCGCGCGGGTGCGTCTCTACGCGGCGCCACGATGCCGCGCGCGGCGCTGCCCTGGGAAGATGATAGGTTATGCCGCTGTGCTTACATTCAGCGTGCTGTAATCGTTATCCCCACTCTTTGTGTCGATCTGTATCTTCAGCCGGCGAACCAGCCGTTCGCACGGCGACAGCGCGGCGACAGTGACCCGCTCGTCAGGGGGTTTGCGCGAATAGTTTCAAGGCCTCGGCGTCCACCCCTTCGGCAAGGGCCGTGGACAGATCGACCTGGTCGTACCCGGGAATCGCCACTTTGGTGAACACGTGCTCGTTGTACTGCACCGGCCGGGTCGCATCCAGGCCCATTTTGGCACTGATGCCCTGCAGATGCCGCGGGAGGTGCTTCGCGCCGGCGCCAGAGGCGACGGTTGTCGATGGATCGAGGGTGGAGCCCTGTGCCCCCGCGATGACGAGGAGGTCGCGGTCCGCCTGGAATCGGGTGGCGACCGCCCATTCGACCTGTCGTGGATCATGCACATCGACGTCCTCATCGACCACCACCACGTGTTTAATGTCGTAGTGGCTGCCCAGCGCTGCGCAGATCACGTTTTTGGGCGCTCCTTCGTGCTGCTTGTGCAGTTTGACGTACAGGTGATAGCGGCAGACGCCGCCGACCGACAGGTGCACGTCGCGCACATCGGGGAAGCTGCGCTGCAAGTGTGCCAGCAGGGTGGCTTCGCGCGGAATGGCGCCCAGCAGCAGATGCTCCATTTCGGACGGAATGATCGTGTGGTAGATGGGGTTGGCGCGATGTGTGATGAGATCCACCTGAATCACCTCGCGGTTTTCCTTTGCGCTGTAGTACTTCGGGAATTCGCCGAACGGGCCTTCGGGTTCGCGCACGTTCGGCAGGAAATGGCCCTCGATCACGATTTCCGCCTGCGCGGGCACGCGCACGTCGCTCGTGATGCATTTGACGACGGGCAGGGGGGCGCCGTGGAGCGCGCCGGCAATTTCCAGCTCGTCGTAGTCGATTGGCGTGATCGCCTGGGACGCCAGCATCGTCAGGGGATCCAGACCGATGACGACGGCGACGGGCAGCGGCTTGCCCTGCTTCTCGGCCATCTGAAAGAACGCATGCAGGTGGCGGGGCAGCAGCAGGGCGGCCATGCGGTCTTTCGAATTGACCTGAATGCGGTTGATCGAAACGTTCTGGATGCCGGTGGCCGGGTTACGTGCGATGACGACGCCCGCCGTGATATAAGGCGCGCTGTCGTGTTCGCTATGTGTGGGAATGGGCAGGGCGGTGCGCATGTCGATGTCGCGCACGACGACCTGCTGACAGGGCGCCTGGTCGGCCGGCAGTTCGCGCCAAGGCAGCGGGTTCTCCGTTGCGCCGCGGAACGTTTTCAGCAGATCCGGCCCCGAGACCCCCAGCGCCTCGGCTATCCACTCGCGCCGCGCCATGAAGCCCGAGACGATGGGAATGGCGTGGCCGCCGGGATGTGGGAACAGAACGGCCTTGCTGGCGTCGAGATGCTTGGCAATGGCCGCCAACTGGTATTTCAGGTCGACCCCGGGGCGCGCGACGGCCAGGCGGCCGCTATTGGCGAGCCGGCTCAGCCAGCGGCGTAGAGTCAGGGGGGTATTGGAATTCGCCGGTTGGGCCATGTCGATCCTCCTCGTACGCTTGGGCATGCCATTTTCGAACGGCTGGAAATATCGCGGGCGCGCGACACGCGGTGGCCGATCGACGCGCGGTGACGCCGGTCGTCATGTCCGTGCCGCTATTCTGACAGAATTGCCGCCGATTCTTCGCCGCTGATGGCGGAAAAAAAGACTCAGCGGTAAATCCACGCGGCGCGGGCCGTCGTTCATCGCTTTACACTGAGAGAATAATTCCCGCTTCATTCCGGTTCCGATTCCGATGGAGACTCCCGGCGATTTTTCGGCCATTGTCCTGGCGGCCGGCCGATCGGCGCGTTTCGGTCGCGACAAGCGGCTGGAACGCGTGGACGGTGTCCCCATGTTCTTGTGCGCCGCCTTGAAGCTCCAGCGCCTGGTACCCGACACGCTGATCGTGCTGAGCGACGCGGATGCCGCGCACAGACGGTTGGCGAGTGACTTCGGCTTGAATACGACGATTTGCGCGCAGGCGCGCCTTGGCATGGGGCATAGCCTTGCGCATGGCGTGGCGCGGCGGCGCGCCGCCCTCGGATGGCTGATCATGCCGGCCGACATGCCGTTCATCCGGATCGATACGCTGCGCCGCATCGTGGCGGCGGCAAGTTCGCACGCGCGCGTGGCGCCGACCTTCCAGGGGACACGCGGCCATCCCGTATGGTTTTCCCAGCGCTATGGCGATGCCTTGTGCGCGTTGAGCGGCGATCACGGCGCGCGGGCTTTGCTGCGGACGGATCCGTCGGGTGCGCAAGAGGGGGTTGAGCCTGTTCACTGGGTACCGGTGGACGACGCGGGATGTGTGCGCGATGTGGATTATCCCGGCGATTTGCGGGGAGTG
Organism: Candidimonas sp.; assembly: GCA_004298545.1. GTDB lineage: Bacteria > Pseudomonadota > Gammaproteobacteria > Burkholderiales > Burkholderiaceae_B > SCQX01. Next base: position 10,456 of record SCQX01000251.1, read on the forward strand.
ACCGCTTGAACCGGCACCCGACTGACTTGAATTTCTTGGGCGATGAAAGGCTATGGACACGAAAAATCTGATCGGTGGCGAGTGGACGGATTCCGCGGCGGGGCTGCGGGCCGACAGTATTGACCCCGCCGACGGCAAGGTGATCGGTTCTTTTCCGGACTCTTCCGTTGAAGACGCCAGGGCGGCGATCAGTGCCGCGCGGGATCGATTCCGCGACCCGAACTGGGCCGAGAACCCGCGCCTGCGGCAGATGGCCATGCTGCGGTGGGCCGACGCTCTGGAACGACAGGTCAATGAACTGGCGCGGTTGCTGACACGCGAAAACGGCAAGACACTCGGTCAATCGCGCGGCGAGATAGTGGGCGCCATTTCCGAGGTCCGTTATTATGCGGGCTTGGCGCGCGTCGTGGCGGGGCGGGCGCTCGAGGTCGAGCCGGGCGGATTTTCCACCGTGCTGAAGGAACCCGCGGGCGTGGCGGCGATCATCATTCCCTGGAACGCGCCCGCGGTACTGCTCGTGCGCGCGCTGGCCCCGGCACTGGCCGCGGGCTGTACCGCCGTCATCAAGCCAGCGCCCCAGGCGGCGCAGATCACCGCCGCCATGGTGCGCGCCTTGCACGAAGTCGACGGCCTGCCCGAGGGGGTGGTGAATCTCGTGACGGAAACCGGGTCGGGCGTCGCCCAGGAATTCGTGGCGTCGCGCGAGGTTGCCGTGGTCTCGTTTACCGGATCCAGCCAGACGGGGCAGCGGATCATGGCCGCCGCCGCACCCACCATGAAGAAACTTTCCCTGGAATTGGGTGGAAAATCCTGCGCCCTGGTTTTTCCCGATGCCGACGTGCCGCGCGTCGCGTCGCTGTTGGCGCGTGCGGCGGTCATCATCTCGGGTCAGCAATGCACGGCGGCGCGTCGCGTGCTGGTGCATGCCTCTCGCTACGATGCGATGAAGGCGGCGCTCAAAGAGGCGTTGGGGGCGATGGTCGTAGCGCCCGGAACCCGGCCGGGAGCGGACATGGGTCCGCTGATCGACCAAAGCGCGCTGGCGCACGTTACCTCGCGCATCGAGCAAACGATGGATGAATGCGACGAGGTGATTCTGCGCGGGGCGCGCCTGGGCGGCGATTTGTCTGGCGGATTCTTCGTTTCGCCAACCCTGGTGGCGCATCGCGACACGTCCGCCTTCTTCTGCCAGGAAGAGATTTTCGGGCCGCTGGTGGTGGTGGAACGGTTCGACGACGAGCGCGAGGCGGTGGCGCGCGCCAACCATACCGAGTTTGGTTTGTCGGCCAGTGTGTGGACGAACGACGGCGCGCGCGCCCTCAGGGTGGCGCGCGCCTTGCACGATGGCACAGTCTGGATAAACGATCACAACAAGCTGTTTGCGGAAGCCGAGGCGGGCGGCTATCTGCGCAGCGGTCTGGGGCGCCTGCACGGTTATGAGGCGTTGATGGATTTTCTTGAAGTCAAACATATCTACCAGAGCGTCGGCGTCGTGCAGGCGGATTCCGTATAGGCTCGCGGCGGCGACATGCACTGGTGAATCAAAGGCACCCCGCGATTCAGAAGCGGGCTCGCACGAATAAAGAACCGCTGTGGTCGGTATTGCCGCCGCCGTATTGTCCGTTGTAGCCGAGGCTGATGGTGGTGTTTCGTCCAACAGCCACGCCTATGCCAAGATCGGCAACCGCGGCGTTTTTGGCGATGGGGGCTCCCGTCGTGCGAAACGATTCTCCGTTGCTTTGCAGAAACGCGAGGCTGCGGCCGGGGCTCAAGTCACCCGACGCGTGGCGCCACCCCAGGCCGGCAAAGGCCCGCGCCTGGCCCGTCCTCATCTCGAGCGCCGTATCGCCGCGCAAGCCCACGGTGACGCTGGCGATGTCGTCGCGCTGACGCTTGCCGCGCAGCGCCGCCAGGCCGCCGTGTTCCGTAAACCCCGCCGCGGTCTGACCGAGCCACTCCAGGCCAACATAGGGCTCTATCGTGCCGCGTTTGCCAATGGGTATCCCATAACCCAGTTCGGTGAAGAGCTGTGCACTGTCCACACGGTAGCCGGCGTCGAGCGTTTGGCGCCCACCAACGCTCACTGAGCGATGGCTATCGACATCGTGGATCGTGTAGGCGCCTCCGGCGAGGAAATTCAGGCTGCCGGCGCCGGCAGCCCAGCGGTTGCCGCCGTACACGGCCAGCGTATAGCTGTCGACATTCGCGCGCGCCTCGCGATCGCGCACGGTGGTGTGCCCGTTGGTGTAGCCGATGGCTGCGCCCAGCCGCCAGCCTTTGCCGACATCCGCGTCGCCGCCAAGAAATACCCCGTAGGTGTCGGTGGTTGCGGTGGCGGCGTTGCCGTCGCCATCGAGCATGTTGCGCCCGCCGACCGCCTGTATCCACAGCAGGTGTGTTGAAGATCGTGGCGCCGCGCCGGATGGCGGTGAATCGCTCGCGGCGGCAATGAGCGCGCCCGGCGATGTGACCGTCCCCAGATTGGCGCGCAGCTGCCGCGACAGGGTGCGTGTCACCATCCCGCTGTTCTTCAGCAGCGCCGACAGCATGCTGCCGTGCAGTTCGCCGGACAGCTGGGTCAGGGCATCCTTGCGGGCGCCCGGTTGCATGAGGAGCGTCGAATCCGCAAGCGCGTTTTCCCCGGCCACCGCTGCCATACCATCGAGTGTGGCGCGTTGGTTGGCCGTCATGTCTCGTTTCGCATTGGCCACTTTGCCGTTGTCCACCGCGAGGCGGATTCTGACGTCCCGGGAGTCGTATTTGACGGGATCGAGTTTGACCAGTGTGCCGTTGAATGTGTCGTCCAGCGTGCCACCGTTGTGGAATGGGTTGACTACGCTGCCGGCCGCGGTACGAATGATGGTGTAATCGTGGTTCAGAACGGCGCCGCCGTGACCGTTTTCCTGGCTGACGAACAAATCGATGGCGGAGAGATCGAAGTTCCCGTTTTGAATGATGATCAGGTCCGATCCACCCTTGGCGTTGACCTCGGCGACGTAGGCTCCGGAAAATCCGCCGCTGGTGCCGTACGTTTGCACACCGACGGAGTTGCCGGGGCTGAGTGTGCCGCCCGCGCCGCCCAGCGCGCCATCGACGACCAGGTTGCCGCCTAGCACCGAGTTGGAGTTGGCTGTGGCATTGCCCTGGATGTGGATGGGTGTCGCCGCCGTTCCGCCCCTGAGCGATGATTGGTTCGCAAGGCTGACGTTGCCGGCGATTTGCGTGGGCGCGCTCTGGCTGAATACGAACGATGAGCCCGCGCCGCTGACGTGCCCGCCGATGGTCGTCGGAGCGTTCTGGCCGAATACGAATGACGAACCGGCACCGCCGACGTTGCCGCCAATTGCGGTTAGCGCGTTCTGGCTGAATATGAACGCGCTGCCCGTGCCCTGCACGTTGCCGGCGATGTGGGTCGTGCCCCCGAATTGGGTGGAGCTGCCGGTTTGCGCGGTGATGTTGCCGCCGATCGTGGCGTTGCGCTGGAACGTGATGTTGGTGTTCGTCTGGCCCGTGACGTTGCCGGCAATCGTCGCGTTGGCGGTGCTGTTGTAGGATGCTCCGCTGTCGAGCTCGGTATCGCCGGCGGCGCCGTCGAACGCCCCCGCCCATTGCGCGCGTCGTTCCAGCTTGAGGTTGACTTTGCCACCATCGGCCCGGGTGCCCGATGCGTCGAGCCCATCGAGGTCGATGATGTTGCCCGCCGATACGGAGCCGGCCTTGAGCGTCAGGTTGATCGTGCCATCCATGCCCTGGGTGTTGCGTGCCACTTGCAGTAGCGCGCCGTTGTTGGCCGTCAAGTTCGAGCCCGCTCCCACGATGATGTTCTGAGTCTGGTTCGCCAGGGTGAGCTGTGACGCTATCGAGGCGCCGGCCGTCGTCATCAGGGTATTGTCGAGCGTGACACTGCCGCTGTCTTTCAGAGAAATGCCCGCCGCGCCGCCGCCGGTGGCGTCGATGCGCGCGCCACTCAGGGTCGCGGATCCGTTCCCGGTGATGGCGAGGCCGTGCGCGCCGCCTCCCTGCGTGGTGATGGTGCCGCCGATGAGCGCGAATGAGGAACCGCTGCCTTCCACGCTGGCGCCGTAAGCGTCCGTCCCCCGGGTGGCAATGGCAAAATCTCGCAGGCTTACCGTGCCGCCTTGGGCGGCTCTGGCGCCGATGGCGGCGCCGCCCGTCGTCGTGATCACGCCACTTTGCAGATCGGCCGAGCCGCCGCGATCGGCGACGATGCCGCTGCTTTCATTGCCGGCGGTTGTGACTTGAATCGTTCCGCCGGTGATTTTCGCGCCTTTTTTGCTGGCCTGGATTGCGGTTGCGTGTGTGCTTTCCGTGGCGACATTGACGCGGTTCAGGTCGATGATCGTGTCCGTTGCCGTACCGCTGGAGGTGTCGTTGCCGTAGGCCTGAACGCCAAGCCCGCTGGCGCCGCGCACGATCACGTTCAGGTTGCTGGCAGTGATGCGCTCGCCGCCGCCAAGCGTATCGTTGCCCCGCGCAATGAGCCCGTTGACGTAGCTGCCATTGGCGTTGATGCTGCCGCCATCCAGGGTGATTTGCCCGCCGAGCGTGGTGCTGATCGCGGCAGTCGATGAGCCATAGCCCGTTTTCTGCGATGTCAGGGTGACGGCGGTATTGTTCAGCCGCACCGCAGCGTTGGCGCCCCTCGCGCTGACGCCCAGCGCGCTGAAGTCGGCATAGGGCAGGGTATTGTCGACCGTGGAATTGTTGAGCGTGATGAGCCCATTCGCGCCCGCATGTACGACACCTTCGCCGTAACTGTCGATGGACCCGCTGATGGCAACGTGGTCGCCGGTGATCACACCGCCATCTCTCGCTACGAGGACGTGGGTGTCGATACCCGCCTGTCCACCACCCGGACCGCGCCGGTAGTTGGCTGCAAGCGTGGCATTGGTCAGATGAATGGAACCGCCATCGGCAACCGCGACGTCCGCGCCTTTTGCCTGTGTGGTGATTCTCGTTCCGGTTGCGGAAGCGACGGCACCGCTCGTCACATAAAGACCACGGGCGTTGATGCCGGCGGTTTGAATGGTGCCGTCGTGGAGCGCGAGCGATGCATTGTCGGACACGGTGGCGCCGGGCGCCGCGTTGCCGCTGGTTGCCATGGTGTAGTTTGTCAGCCGCGCATCGGAACCGGCTCCGCCGACTCGTATGCCGGTGGCTTGCTGGCCGCCGGCATCGGTATTGCCCGCTGTGGTGATGTGGACGTCGTTCAGGTCGAGTGTTCCGCCTTTGTCGACGGCGATGCCGACGCTTCCATCCTTGGCCGTGGTGACGGTGACGTCCGTTCCGCTGACTGCCGCCCCTTTGTTGGCGGACTGAATGCCGAACGCATGCACGCCTTGCGTGCCGATGCGCACGGTGGCGAGTGTCACGGTGGTGCTTTTGCCCGTGTCTTCCGGTCGGTTGACGCCCAGCGCCTGCACGCCGAATCCCCGGTCTCCGGTTGTGTCGATGTTGAGGTTGCTGGCCTGAATGCGCTCCCCGCCGGCGGGAGTGGCGCTACTGTTGGCGTTGCCGCTGGCGGTCAGGCCAAACACGAAATTTCCGCGACTGTCGATCGTTCCGCCATCGAGTGTCACCAGGCCGCCGTAGGTTGCGGCAACGGCCGCTGCGGCATTTGCGAAACCGATGTCGGTCGCGCTGCCGCCGTTCACCGAGACGTTGGTGTTCCGTAAATCGATGGTTGCGCCGGCGCCGCGCGCATTCACGCCACGCGCGCCGCCGCTTCCGTTGCCGGGAATATTGTTTGCCACGTTGGAATCGACCAGCGAAATCGAGCCGCTGGTGTCGACAAAGACGGTGCCTTTCTCGGAATCGGGTTTATACCCGGACAGGGTGACCCCCTGGCCGTTGATCGTTCCCGAGTTTCTGGCGGTCGCGCTTTTATAGGTGTCGCCATCCACCAGGGTTTCGGCGGTATTGTCGGCGATGATGTCGGTTCCGCCCGCACTGGCAACTCCCCCGGTCGTCAGCAGCGCCGCGGCGATCAGGGTGGCTCTGAATACCGCGTCGTTGTTGGGCGTTATTCTGTTCACGGTATCGTGTCGCCTGCTCTTCATCTTCCTTTCCCTCCGTTGCTTGCCGCGCAAAACCCGTATTTCCCAAGGATGGTATTTGTCGCGTGTCGATACAACGAAAATGGCGAGTTTCAATTCGGAAATATTTCTATACACGAATTCTAGCTGAAAGTATTAAATAAGCATTGGGTGAATCACTATTTTTGGTGACTATTATTAATTTTTATTAAAGTTGAATTTTTCATTTTATTTTTCCGATGTTTTGTGGGGGCTGGCTGATAAATATCGGTAAAAAAATGATAATAATGTCGGGCGTTGTGCGCAGGCATAATTAATATTTATTCGCTGAATATATTTTCATCGGTTGAGGTGATCCGTTCGGAGTTTTCCTGGGGCGTCTTCGGCCTGCCGGTTTGCGGCATTGAACTGTCGCGGTCGTTTCGTTGTTTGATTCGTTTTATTGTCGTTGGGGCTGTGTTGTCTGTTTTGCGTGAGAGGGTTCTGTGAAGACGCCGGGGGGTGGGGGAGCGGCGTGGGCCGCCCGCCTGAACGAGGCAGATCCGGATCAAGCACGCCGTGCCGGCCCCACTCCCTTCCCCGCCAGACGGCGCCCTCAGATACCCGCGGCGCTTCTGAATGCCTGCGGCGCTGAGTCCCGCTGATACTCGGTACTCAGACAAAAACGAAAAATATTCCAGGGTATACCCCTAGGTCCACTATAAAAAAAGACTCAGTGGTAAATCGTCGCATCGCCCGGTAACCGCTTGGCTGGCCTTCGACGCTACTATGCGAACCATAGCGTTGGAGAGTCGTTTACCTAGACGCAACGGAATGAAGGGGCCTGGTGTACTGCCTGGTCAGGAACCTTCTGACCAGGAACTCTCCAGGGAACACCGTCGGTGCATGACATCGATCGGCGCCTCGTCGGCGCGTTGGAGACAATCACATGGCACGGTCAGACTGGTTGCATGCCTTGACCCCCCTCAAATCAGTGGCAAATCCGGCGCTGTTGATCGCGCTGGTGTGGGCGATATTCCAGATATACGTGGCCTACGGCACGGTGATGAATTACCTGGTCGCCGTGCCGGTACACGTCATGTTCGCGGTTGCCATCGCATTGATCGTGAAACCGTTCGCGCCCAATGCGACGGGGCGACGCCGCATCGCGTTGCGCGCGATGGACTACTTCCTGGTCGTGTGCGCGGCGGTCGTGGCCATCTATTTTCTGGTGAACAGCGAGTGGATCACCACCCGCATCGCCGGCTTCGATCCCGTTTCCCCGGGCGCGTACATTGTCGGTGTCATCGCGCTGGTACTGGTCGTCGAGGCGACGCGGCGCATCATCGGTATGGGGCTGACGGCCGTCATCCTTGGCTTCCTCGTCTACCAGTTCACCGGCACATTGCTCAATGGCATCCCGATATTGCGGGTGTTGGCGCATAGCGGCGAATTGTCCTGGAATTTCTTCACGAGTTTCATCGACCTGCAGATTCTGCAGAATCAGGGTGTCTTCGGCATACCCAGCGTGGTGTCGTACAGCCAAGTCTATTATTTCCTGATATTTGGCGCGTTCCTCGAGACCTTTGGCGCGGGAAAGTTGTTCGTCGACGTGGCGACCCTGCTGGTCGGCCGCTACCGCGGCGGCATGGCGAAGGTGGCGGTGATCGCGTCCACCCTGTTCGGCGCGGTCAGCGGCAGCGCGACCGCCAATGCCTCGGTGATGGGCACATTCACCATTCCGGCGATGAAGCGCGCCGGAATGTCCGCCGAGGAAGCGGCGGCCGTCGAGGCGACGGCGTCGAGCGGCGGGCAGATCATGCCGCCGGTGATGGGGGCCGCAGCCTTCCTCATCGCCCAGTTTCTGGGCAAACCATACCGCGAGATCGCCATCGCGGGTCTGATCCCGGCGCTGTTGTTCTATGTGGCGCTGTTCTGCGTCATCGACGCCACGGCGAAAAAGAAGGGTTACCGCGGGCTGAAACGGTCGGAGATCAACGTCACCTGGGGCCAGCTGGTACGCGAGCTGTATCTGTTCATTCCCGTGGTCTGGCTGGTCTACGAGATATTGGTCGGCCGGTCGCTGAGTTCGGCGACGCTCGAATCCACGGCGCTGACCGTGATCCTGGCCATTGTCGATCGCGGCGTGCGCGGCGCCGTGAAGGGCGGTCCGCGCCAGGTTGGCATCAGCACGGTGAAAGTCATCTGTGAAAGCGTTGCCGCCATGGCGGCCGGCAGCCGCGCGGCCATTACGGTGGCGATTCCCTGCGCGGGCGCGGGCATCGTAGTAGGCATCGCGACGATGACGAACCTGGGTCTGACATTTGGCCAGTTCGTGGCGATCCTGGCGGGCGGCATGCTGATTCCTGCGCTGCTGCTCATCATGGTGGTGGTGATCATCATGGGAATGGGCATGCCCACCACGGCGGCCTATATCATGGGGGCAATCCTTGCCATACCGGCGCTGACGCAGTTCCACGTGCCTCTGATTTCGGCCCACTTCTTCGTGCTCTACTTTGCGGTGCTGTCGATGGTCACCCCACCGGTGGCGCTTGCGGCGTTCGTCGCCGGCGGCATTGCGCATGCCGATATCTGGAAGACGGGCTGGTATGCCTTCCGCAATAGTTTTGCCGGCTTTCTGGTGGCGTTCGCGATGGTTGCAAGCCCGGCGCTTCTGCTTGAGGGGCCACTGTGGAAAACGGCGCTTGCCACCATCACGGCGATAATAGGGTGCTACGCGCTGGCGGCCGGCACGGTAGGTTATTTGCGCAACGCCAATCGCATCTGGGAGTCGGTCGTCCTGTGCATCGCGGCGGTACTGCTCATTGCGCCCTTCTTCATTGCCAGCATGGTCGGCCTGCTCATGCTGATAGCGGTGTGGATGTGGCAGGCATGGCGCAGCAGGGAATCGCTTTCATTGGCAACTCGGTCCACGACCTTTTTGGGAGAAAACCATGAATCATAGAATCGCTCGCGCGGCCGGTGTCGTTTCCATCTGTCTGGCCGCCGTTGGCGCGGCGGGGATGGCCGCCGCGGAAAACAGCGCGGCAACGGCGCCGCTCACGCAGCCTGTGAAGGTGAACTTCGCCGCGGCGACAACGGGCACCGCCTGGTTCGCCTATGCGGGAGCGCTGCGCTCGGCCATGCTCGAAGGGTTGCCGCAGGGCTCCACGATCAACGTGCTGAGCACGCCGATGGCCATTGCCAATACCAAGCTGCTGGGAGCGAATCGGGCCGATATCGCCATGTCGTTTCCGCCGGTGGTGGTGTGGGCTCGAAAGGGCGTCGGGCCCTTCGCGCAGAAGATAGAGAACATACGCGGTCTGGTCGGCGGGATGGACTCGTACTATCAGCGCATCACCATACAAAAGAAGAGCAAGCTCACGTCGATGCAAGAGATAAAGGACAAGCACCTGCCGGTACGCATCGGGACCGCCACGCCGGGCAGTCTCAACGAGTACATGGCCGAGCTCATCCTCAAGGCCTATGGGCTTTCATACGCCGACATCGAGAAATACGGCGGCAGCGTGACACGCACCAGCCTGGCGTCACTGCGCGATCTTTTCCAGGATGATCGCATCGACATGATCATCGGCATCACGACGGCCGGGCATCCGAACACCGCGGAGCTGGCCACCGTACCCGGCCAGAAATTCCTTGGCCTGGATGACCATGCCGTGAAGTACCTGGAACAGTATGGATTCCACCCGGCGACGATGCCGGCCAACCTGTTCTCGGGGCAGACCGAACCGGTGAAGGGCGTTGGCTTCACGACGTCCCTGTACAGCACGACCAAGATGCCGCCCGCGGAAGCGTACGCGCTCACCAAGGCCATCATGCTGAATCGGGAGAAAATCAAGGGGTCCTTCAAGTCCATGGGCGACTGGACCGTTCAGAGTTCGGATGATGCCGTCAATCTTGGCGCGCCGCTCGATCCGGGCGCGAAGATGTATTTCGACCAGGTTGCGGCGTCCAAATAGCCGGTGTCGCTTCTGTTCGCTCATAGGGAGAGTTTGCCATGAACCGCCCGGCCGTCTTGCAGCATGCGGGTCGCCTGCTCGTCGAACTACTGGCTTCCAACGGAGTCACGCGCGCGTTCTGCGTGCCGGGTGAAAGCTTCCTGCCGGCGCTGGACGCTTTCTTCGATTCGGCCGGCATTACCATGATCAGTTGCCGTCAGGAAGGCGGCGCGGCCATGATGGCAGAGGCCTACGCGAGGATCACCGGGCAACCGGCGGCGTGCTTCGTCACGCGTGGGCCAGGCGTCTCGAATGCCATGGCGGGCGTGCATGTTGCCGCGCAGGGGTCGACGCCGTTGCTGCTTGTGGTCGGCGAGATACAGCGTGGTTCCCGCGATCGCGAAGCCTGGCAGGAAATCGATGTACGCGCGATGTTCGCGCGCCACGTCAAGTGGGTTGCCGAGGTCGACGATGCCACGCGGCTGGAAGAGTATGTCGGTCGCGCGGTGCGTACGGCAACCAGCGGCCGCCCCGGCCCGGTGGTTCTTGGCATCCCCGAAGATGTGTTCTACCAGGAAGTGCCGCTGCTTGCGCCGCGATCCGTCGAGCCGATGGAAATCGCCGCCAGCGCGGTGCAGCTGGACCAGTTGTGTGAACGGGTCGAGCAGGCGGACAATCCGTTGATGATCGTTGGCGGCGGCGGCTGGAGCGAGGCGGTGCGGGAAGATGTGGAGGGCTTCGCGCAGCGCTTTGGCGTGTCGCTCGTCACGTCTTTCCGGCGGGAAGACTATGTCGACAACCTGCATCCGAACTACGCCGGCCACGCCAACCTTGGCATGAACCCGGAACTGGCGCGGCGCATTCGTTCGGCCGATCTGCTGCTGGCGTTCGGCACGCGGTTGGGTGACGTCGCAACCGGTCACTACACGCTGGTCGATGTGCCGCGACCGAAGCAGATGCTGATTCATGTGCATGCGTCGGCCGAAGAGCTGGGGCGTGTCTATCAGCCCGATCTGGTCATTTGCGCGTCATCGTCGGCTTGCGCGCGCGCACTGGCAGGCCGCTCACCGCGGCGGCCAGTCTCCGCGGACAGGCGCCGTGCGGTGGAGGCCGCCCACCGCGACTATCTGGCATGGAGCGAACCCGGCACCGAGACCCGTGGCCGGGCGCTGGCCGACTCGGTGGCCTGGCTGTCGCGCGAATTGCCGCCGGCTTCCACCATCACGAATGGCGCGGGGAATTTCTCGATCTGGGTCCATCGATTTTTCCGTTATCGGCGTTTCGGCGCGCAGCTCGCGCCAACGTCGGGTTCCATGGGGTATGGGCTGCCGGCGGCGATTGCGGCCCGCCTCGCGTATCCCGACCGCGACGTCGTCTGTTTCGCGGGCGATGGTGGCCTGCTCATGACGGGCCAGGAGCTCGCAACCCTTGCGCACTATGGTTTGAAAATCATCGTGGTCGTCGTCAATAACGGAACCTATGGTTCGATACGCATGCACCAGGAACGGCATTATCCGGGGCGCCGGTCGGGAACGGACCTGACGAATCCGGATTTCGTCGCATTCGCGCGCGCGTTTGGTTTTTCAGGCTGTCGTGTCGAGAGTTTCGCCGAGTTTCAAGCAGCCTTTGAAGCTGCGCGCCGCGGCGAGTCGAGCGCCGTGATCGAAATGGTGATGAGCGCCGACGTGCTCAAGCCCTGAGGTCATCCGGGCGCGGTTTCCGCCGTTGGTGCGGCGGCGATTCCATTCACTGTCATGAATGGCGCGAGCGCGGCCCCGGTGTGCGAGTTGGCGCGGCGGGCGATCAAGGCCTCGGGCGGGCCAGCCACCACCAGCCGCCCACCGTCGTGACCCCCTTCGGGGCCGAGGTCGAGTACCCAGTCGGCTTCCGCGATCACGTCCAGGTTGTGCTCGATCACCACCACCGTGTTGCCGGCGTCCACCAGGCGGTGCAGCACGCGTATCAGTTTTTCCACGTCGGCCATGGCAAGCCCCACCGTGGGCTCATCCAGCACGTAGAGTGTATGCGGGATGCGGGAGGCGCGCCCCGTCTTGAGCACGCCGTCGTCGAGCCGCGCCTTCACCAGTTCCGTGACCAGTTTGATGCGCTGGGCTTCCCCGCCCGACAGCGTGGGCGACGGCTGGCCCAG
>SCQX01000252.1 GCA_004298545.1 Candidimonas sp.
CAGTGGCGAGAATCACCTTGACGATGCCCTCGCCCACCGCCGTCAGCAGCCAAAGCCCCAGCGGAAGGCCAACGATGGTCGACAGGAACAGCCAGCCGGCGCTGCGGAAATTCACCTGCCGCCAGTCTTGCGCAATGATGATCGACGCGACGGTGATCGAAAGCAGTACGACCACCGGGGTGGCCACGCCGATGGGAATGATGAAAGCGAGCAGGGGTACGGCGATGAGCGCCTCGCCGAACCCGAACGCCGAACGGACGAAAGTTGCGAAAAAAAGAATGAACAGTATCAGGGTCAGTTCCCACACGACGATTCCCGCGCTCCTTCCAATCGGGGGTTACAACGATTCCACCAGCGCGACCATGCGTTTTTTCATGGCCTCATCGGGCAAGCGCCCACGCGCCGCACCAAAATTATCCACCATGTTCCCGGGGCGGCTGGTGGCCGGCGTGATGGCGGTGACGCCCGGATGGCTTGCAACATATTTGAGGAAGAATTGCGCCCAGGAAGTCGCGTCGAATTCGCGTGCCCAGTCCGGCACCTTCCGCCCCGCGACACGCTGCCACAGCCTGGAGCGCCCAAACGGCGCATAGACGAGGACCGCTATCCCGCGCTCGCGCGCGAGCGGCAGGATGGTTCGCTCGGCACCGCGATCGTCGATCGCGTAATTGGTTCCGATGAAGTCGATGCGCTCGGACCGCATGGTCCGCACCAGCGCGTCATACTGGTCCCCGAAGGTGGTGGTCACGCCAATGTAGCGCACCCGCCCCGCTTTTTTGAGCGTCCGTAGAATGGGCAACTGGGTGCGCACGTCACCCAGGTTGTGGATCTGGATGAGATCGATCACCGGCTTGCCGATGCGCTCGAAAGAAGTCTGGAGTTGACGATGCACAGCCGCCGGGTCGGCCGCGCCGCCTCCATATGACGCCGCATTGACCTTGGTCGCCCAGAAAAGTTTCCGTGCAATTCCGAGCTCTTGGGCGATGCGCCCCGCGACCTCCTCCGAGGCGCCGTAGGACGGCGCGGTGTCGAACACCGTGCCGCCAAGTTCGACCAGACGCGAGAGCACGGCCCGCAGCGCATCCACATCCCCGCTATCCGCGGCTTGGGAAAAGCTTGCCGAACTGCCAAGCCCGATGATGGGCAACCGTTCGCCAGTGGCGGGAATCGCGCGGGTGATCAGCCCCGCCGGCGCGGCTTCGGCCGCGGTTGCGCCAGGTGTATCCAGCGCCGCCGCGGCGGCGATACCCGTTGCGCCCATCAGAAACCGACGACGTGTCGTCATGATGCGGACCCCTTGATTTCCATGATCGCGGCTGCCTCCGCGGCGCCGCGCGCCGTCTGCGCGCGGCCCAGCCACACGGCAAGGGCCGCCCACACCAGCGCGAGCGGCACCGCGAACGACGCCAGCGTCGCCAGCCCCATTCCGAGACGTTCGAGCAGCCCCTCGGTCTGTGCGCCCGTCAGATCGCCCAGACGGTAGACGAACGTATCGGTGAACGCTTTCGCCTTGTAGCGCTCGGCGCGGCTCACCACGGTGAACAGCGTTTCGCGCGCCGGGCGCATGAGCCC
>SCQX01000253.1 GCA_004298545.1 Candidimonas sp.
CGCCGGCGATCGATCCATTCGCCGAGGCGGTCCAAGTACAAATAAACCACCGGCGTGGTGTAGAGCGTCAGCATCTGGCTGACGATGAGCCCGCCCACGATCGTCAGGCCCAGCGGGCGCCGCAGCTCGACACCCGCGCCAGCCGCGAAAACCAGCGGTAGCGCGCCAAACACGGCCGAGACCGTCGTCATCATGATGGGACGAAAGCGCGCCAGGCACGCCTCGCGGATGGCCTCGCGCGCCGAGAGCCCGTGGCGGCGTCGCGCCAACCGCGCAAAATCGACCATCATGATGGCGTTCTTCTTGACGATGCCGATCAGCAGGAAAACACCGATCAGCGCAATCAGGGTGAACTCCTGGCCCAACAGAATGAGCGCCAGCAGCGCGCCGATTCCAGCGGACGGCAGCGTGGAGAGAATAGTGACGGGATGCACGTAGCTTTCATAGAGCACCCCCAGCACGATGTACATTGCCACCAGCGCGGCCAGTATCAGCCAAGGCTGTTGTGCCAGCACACGCTGCAACTGCCCAGCCTCTCCCGAATAGCCGGCCTGGATCTCGCGGGCGGGCAGGCCAATGCGCGCGACTGCCTCGTCGATGGCTTGCGTCGCGCGCGCCAGCGATACGCCGGGCGCGAGGCTGAATGAAATCGCATCGGCGGCAAAGAGCCCCTGGTGCCGCACGCTGAGCGGCGCGTTGCCAGCCTCGAAGCGCGTGAAGGCCGACAGCGGAACGCGGTGCCCGGCAGCGGTGACCACCTGCACACGTTCCAGCGCCCGCGTGTCCCGCGACTGGCTCGGATCGATGCCCATCACCACGTGGTACTGGTTGAGCGCGCCGTAAATCACGGACACCTGGCGCTGACTGAATGAGTCGTTCAATGTGGATGAGACCAGCGCCATGTCTACCCCCAGCCGACTGGCGGCATCGCGATCCACCACAAGGCTGACCCGACTCCCCCCGTCCTGCGCGCTGGTATCGACATCGGCCAGTTCCGGAAGGCCCGCAAGCGCCCGCCGCACGCGCGGTACCCACTGCCTCAACAGCGTCAGGTCGCTCGCCATCAGCGTGTAATCGTAGGCTGCCGTGCTGGTGGCGTGCCCACCGACGCGAATATCCTGCTGCGGGACCAACGTCAGGCGCGTCCCCGGCACGCCCTGAAACTTGTGCCGCAGCCGCGCGACGACTTCGTCGGCGGTCACGTCGCGCTGCGCGAAGGGCTTGAGTTGAATCAACAGGAAGCTGGAATTGCCGCCGCCGCGCCCGCCCGCGAACCCGGTTACCGACTGAACGGCGCGATCTTCCCGTATGGAGTCGATGAAACCACTCAACCTCGGAACCATGGCGGTGAATGACGTCCCTTGATCCACCCGGAAGAATCCCAGCAGTTGGCCGGTATCCTGCTGCGGGAAAAAACCTTTTGGAACCACTGTATATAGATAAAAATTCAACCCGATCGTCGCCGCCAGCAGCAGCAGCATGAAACGGCCGTGCGCCAGGGCCCAGTCCAGCGACCGCTGGTAGCCATTGCCGAATGCGGCACCGGCGCCCGCAAGCAGCCGCCCGAGGCGGCCCACTCCCTTTTCACCGCGCGCCCCGCGCCACGGCAGATGGGCACACATCATCGGTGTCAGCGTCAGCGACACCACCAGCGAGATTCCCACCGCCACCGACAGGGTCACCGCGAATTCCCGGAACAGGCGCCCCACGATCCCGCCCATCAACAGTATGGGTATGAACACCGCCACCAGCGACAGGCTCATGGCGACGACGGTGAACCCCACCTCGCGCAGACCGCGCAGCGCGGCGCGAACCGGCGACAGGCCCCGCTCCATGTGGCAGACGATGTTCTCGAGCACCACGATGGCATCGTCGACGACGAAGCCGGACGCGACGATCAGCGCCATCAGCGAGATCGTGTTCAATGTATAGCCGAACGACAACAGGAGGCCAAACGTGGCAATGAGGGAAACCGGCACGGCTACGCTCGGAATGAGCGCGGCACGTGCATCGCGCAAGAACATCATGACCACGAGAACCACGAGGAGCACGGCGATGGCCAGCGTCAGTTCGGCCTCCCCCAGCGATGCGCGAATGCTTGGCGTACGATCCTGGGCGACTGTGAGCGACACATCGGCGGGCATGAGCGCTTCAAGCGCCGGCAACTCCGCGCGGATGCGATCCACCGTCGCGATGATGTTGGCATCCGACTGACGGCGCACGATGAGCAGAACCGCCGTCCTGCCGTTGAAGAACCCCGTCTGGTAAATGTCTTCGACGGAATCCCCGACCGTCGCCACATCGCCCAGTCGCACCGGCGCGCCATTGCGCCAGGCGACGATTAGCGGCCGGTACTGGACCGCCCGGCTCAACTGCCCGCCCGAACTCAGCACCCAGTGATGACGATCGTCCTCCACCATGCCATTGGGTCGCAGTGTATTGGCGCCGCTCAACGCCTCGCGGACATCGTCAAGGGCCACCCCGGCGCTGACCAGCGCCTGCGGATTCAGATGCACCCGAACCGCGGGCAGGGAACTTCCCCCCACATTGACTTCGCCCACGCCCGGCACCTGTGACAGCTTCTGCGCCAGCACGGTGGACGCCAGGTCGTACAGGGCGCCCTGACCCACCGTGTCGGACGTGAGCGCGAGCACCAGGATGGGCGCGGAAGCGGGGTTCACCTTGCGATAGGTCGGCAA
>SCQX01000254.1 GCA_004298545.1 Candidimonas sp.
ATTGGAATTTTTGGAGTTGATAATGAAAATTGTTCTAGGTGCGGTAATGGCGGCTTCTCTGTCGCTCGCCGCGGCGGGAATGCAGGTGGCGTCAGCGGCATCGCTGAGT
Source organism: Candidimonas sp. (assembly GCA_004298545.1). GTDB lineage: Bacteria > Pseudomonadota > Gammaproteobacteria > Burkholderiales > Burkholderiaceae_B > SCQX01. The sequence continues at coordinate 110 of SCQX01000254.1, forward strand.
CGCGCGCAGGTTGAATCGCAGTTGCAGCAGGCGCAGTCGGAAGGAATGCTGATCCGCGGCGACGCCGATCCATACCCGGTTCCCACACAGCAGAAAACGTTTGAAAGTCGCGCGCAGGTGCTGAGCCAGTTGGCCCAGGCGCGCAGTGCCGGTACGCTGGATTACGGTGATTCCGACCCCTATCCGCAGGTGGTAGTGGCCGCAGCGTCCGACCCGATGGCCAGCCGTTCGGAAGTGCTCGCCCAGTTGGCGCAGTATGACGCCGCGCCGCATCACATTCCGAGCGGGCGGTAATCATGTGCCCGGCGGCTGTTGATCAGGCCGTTGAGGATCGGTGCGCACGGCGCGCCGATCATCGGGCTGCCGTGCGTTCGCGGACTGCAGCTCGAGCAGTCTGGTCTGCAGGAATTCGATGAAAACGCGCGTCTTCGCCGGCATCAGGCGCGACGGGAACAGCGCCAGCAGCGGCACGGGGCGGAACTGCCATTCGGGCAGAATGTGCACCAGCGGCGCGCCGTCGGTCGACATTTGTGCGAATCGGCAGGACAGGGGCACGATACCCATTCCCAGCAGGCACAGGCGGTGCAGCATGCCGACGTTGTTGGCGGTCACACGGCCCGAGACAGCAACCACTTCGGCCCGATCACCGGCGTGCAGCTCCCAGTTGGTGTCCTCGGGCGACGTGGATGCCCGCAGGCACTGGTGCCTGACGAGATCGGCCGGTGTCTGCGGCGCGCCGTGGCGCGCGACGTAGCGCGATGACGCGTACAACCCGAGCCGAATACTTTCCATCCGCCGCGCGATCACGTTCGAATCGGGCTGATGGCCGAATCGCAGGACCAGATCGAATGGCTCCGCCATCAGGTCGACGGGCTGTATGCCAAGATCGAACTCACATTCGATATCCGGGTATTGGGCGCAGAAATCACGCAGCATCCCAGCCATGAACATGATGGCGAAACTGGCGGGCAGCGACACGCGCAGCCGCCCCTTGGGTTGTTGCGCGACCTCGACCAGCTGTTCATGTGCGACGCGCGCCTCGTCGACAATCTTCCGGCAGCGGTCGAAGTAGACGCTTCCTGCCTCGGTGAGCTCCACGCGGCGCGTGCTGCGATTGAACAGCTTGACGCCGATGCGTCGCTCGAGCAGGTTGATGTGCCGCGACAGGGTCGACACGGGCACGCCCGACGACTCGGAGGCCCGGCTGAAATTCTTGTGTTTGGCAACTTCCACGAAGAGGGCGATGTCGCCCAGCGACGTATTCATGGCTTTGCCATTGGCATTTCGGGTCCCGTCGTCACGCGGCGGCCGATGGCGCGCGTTCCACGGTGGACAGCGATTGCGCTCGGCGCATCAATGCGGCGCGGTCGACTTTGTTGGTGGATGCCAGGGGGAATGCGTCGAGGAACCAGATATTCCGCGGGTGCTGGTAGGCGGCGCCGTGTTCGAGCGCATACGCCTTCAACGCGGTCGCGGTCGTTTTCGCGCCGGGTGCCAGCCGCACGAACGCCACCGGCTTCTTCCCCTTGATGGGATCGTCGATAGGAACGACGCAGGCGTCCATGACGTCAGGGTGCGTTTCCAGCATGCGTTCGACGACCCCTGGAAAGATATTTTCCCCGCCGCAGACGAACATGTCGTCCGCGCGCCCGATGAAGTAATAGAAGCCATCCGCGTCGCGCCGGAACACGTCGCCCGTTGTGTAATAGCCGTCGGCTGTGATGGGTGCCGGGATATCGGGTCGGTTGTGGTAGCCATTCATCAGCCCCGGTGACCGTAGCTGCAGAACTCCCTGATTGCTTTCTTTGCCCTCTGCATCGATGAGCCGCAAATCGACGAGCGGATGCTTGTAACCGAGCGAGAGGTGCGGTGTCGGCCTGCCGTCGGGGTGCGGCGCGAATACGATAGGGCTGCCTTCCGTCGTGCCGTACACGTTCATGACCCTGGCTTGCGGAATGTTGTGCTTGATGTCGTCGAGCAGCACTTCGCTGGCGGGTGCGGACCCCATGCGCAGGCTCTGCACGGATGACAGGTCGGCGCGGGCCATCGCTTCTTTGTCGTTGAACATCATGGCAACCATCGGTGGCACGGAGGTCAGCCAGGTGCAGTGGAAGCGGCTGATCGCGTCCACGTACGGCTTTACCCGGAACAGCGGCATGAGCACCATGCTGGCGTGCCCGGCAAAGACCAGGTGCGAAAGCGCCAGCGCATTCATGTGGTAGAGCGGCGCGGCGATCAGGAACCGCTGATCCTCGATGTTGCGCGACCCCAGGCGGATCCTCACGACCCACAGTTGCGCGTCGTGGGAGAGTATGACGCCCTTGGGCCGGCCGGTAGAACCCGATGTGTAGAGGAATGTGGAGGGGTCGTCTTTGCGCGGCGCGACCGCCGCGAACGGCCCGCGGTCGACAAAGGCCTGGAACGCGTCGGCATCGTCGAAATTGATCGTTTCCACGCCGGCCGGCACCATGGGGCGGCGGTCGGTGTCGCAGAACACCAGCCGCGCGCCGCAGTCCTCGACGATGTACTCGACCAGGTTGCGCGGCAGCCGGAAATTGATGGGAACGGACACCATGCCGGCGCGCATGATGCCCAGGTAGGCGGCAAGGCTCTCGGAATTGTTGGACGACAGAATGGCGATTCGGTCGCCGCGGCTGTAGCCGCGCGCCACCAGCGCACGCGCCACGCCATCGGCCAGCGCGTCGAGTTCGTCGTATGACACCTCGCGCACGTGACTGCCATCGAAATTGATCACTGCAATCTTGTTCAGCGGGCGGTTGCGGTCGATCAACTTACCGAGATTTACTGGTAGCGTCATGGGAAAGACTCACATTGGTTCGAGGAATTCGATCATCGCGCCGAAGCACTGCGCTGCCGCAACGATGCGCCGGCGCGGACCAGGGCGGCCCAACCGGCCCCGCCAGCGTGGATCCACGCTTTTTTCCAGGGCGGCGATCGATTGAACACCGATGCTGATGCCGACGATGCGCGGCAGCGGGCCATCCAGGTTGATGTTGGCTCCGTA
>SCQX01000255.1 GCA_004298545.1 Candidimonas sp.
CAGAGGGATGATGGTCGGGGTGACATGATTCGAACATGCGACTCCTGCGTCCCGAACGCAGTACTCTACCAGGCTGAGCTACACCCCGATGCCCTCTTTCAGCGGTCGCGTTCGACCGCGAAAGAGCAAAATTTTAGCAAAGAATCTTTGTAAACGGAAACGGGATACCGCGCAAGCGCGGCACGCGCAATATCGGCTTCGGCGACGGCGGCGCGACGCGTGTAGTCGAGCGCGTCGGTATCGTGAATGGCGTGCGCCACCGCAGTGAAATCGCCCTCTCCCGAAACGATGGCCTCGCGCACGAGGGCGCGCTGGCGCGCACTACCCACCGCCATGACCCGTATGAGTGGCATGGTGGGCTTGCCTTCCCGCAGATCGTCACCCACGTTCTTTCCCAGCGCTTGAACGTCGCCGCTGTAATCGAGTACATCATCGATCAGTTGAAAGGCGGTGCCCACATGGCGTCCGTACGTGGCGGCCGCCGCAACGAAATCGGGCGAGGCGTCGGCGACGATGGCACCCACTTGCGCCGCCGCCTCGAACAGTTTGGCGGTCTTGTAGCGGACGACTTGCAGATAGCGATCCAGGGAAACATCGGGATCGTGCACGTTGAGCAACTGCAGCACCTCACCCTGGGCGATGACGGTCGTCGCGCCCGACAGCACCGACATGACCGCCATGGAGTCGGCCGCGACCATCATTTCGAAAGAACGCGAGTACAGGTAGTCGCCCACGAGCACGCTGGCCGCGTTGCCAAACACCGCGTTGGCGGTATTGCGCCCGCGCCGCATGTCGGATTCATCGACCACGTCGTCGTGAAGCAGGGTGGCGGTATGTATGAATTCCACCACGGCGGCCAGCAGATGATGGTTCGTTCCGCGATATCCCAGCGCGCCGGCCACCAGAAGCAGCAGGGTGGGCCGCATGCGCTTGCCGCCAGCGCCCACGATGTAGTCGCCAACGGTTCGAATCATCACGACATCCGAGTTCAGATGCGCGCGTATCACGGCGTCGACTGCCCGCATGTCGGCGGCGATCGGGTCTGTCAACTCGGCAAGATTCAAAACGTAGTCCGGACATCGATGGCGAAAGGAACTTCAAATTATACGTTCCCGGCACTGACGCGCCCGTAATGAAGTCCACCGCGGCACGGCTGCCGCAAAGACGTAGTCGGCGCCGCCGCAACCGGCATGGATCGGCCACCGAATCGCGCGCGCGGAGAAAATTCGCCATAATTGATGCTTCCGCCAAAATTTGGAGACTGTAGAGTGAGTACAGCGAGCACGACCGATCTGTCCACGCTCATCGAACGCGCAGGGCGTGTTCTGGCGCAGCTTGAGGCCTGGCTTCCGCCGGCGCCGCCGCCCATCGACTGGTCGGCGCGCGCATTCCAGTGGCGCAAGCGCGGCACACGCGGCTGGCTCGACCCCATCAGGAGCGTGTCGGTCATCCACCTCGAGGACCTGCAGCACGTCGACCGGCAGAAGTCCATCGTCGACCGCAACACGCGGCAGTTCCTGACCGGCCTGCCGGCCAACAACGTCCTCATGACCGGCGCGCGTGGCACCGGCAAGAGCTCACTGGTCAAAGCCATGCTTGCCACCTATGGCGACCGCGGCTTGCGTCTGATCGAAGTCGATAAGTCCGACCTGGCCGATCTCGCGGATATCGTCGACCTGATCTGCGCGCGGCCCGAGCGTTTCATCATTTTCTGTGATGATCTTTCCTTTGAAGAAGGCGAGGCCAGCTACAAGGCGCTCAAATCGGTGCTGGACGGTTCGCTGAGCGCGGCGGGCGACAACCTCCTCATCTACGCCACCTCGAACCGGCGACACCTGATGCCCGAATACATGAGCGAGAACCTCGGCGCCAAACACCAGCCCGACGGTGAAATCCACCCCGGTGAAACGGTGGAAGAAAAAATCTCGCTCTCGGAACGTTTCGGACTGTGGCTTTCGTTCTACCCGTTCAAGCAGGATGACTACCTGGACATCGTCAACTACTGGCTTTCCCAGCACGGCTGCCGCGACGCCGACATCGCCGCGTCGCGCACCGAGGCGTTGCAGTGGGCGCTCGAGCGCGGGTCGCGCTCCGGACGCGTGGCGCGCCAGTTCGCACGGGACTGGGCCGCGCGTCATGCCTAAACCGCGCATCGAGGTCGCCGCCGGGCTCATACGCAAACCCGACGGCCGCCTACTGCTCGCCCAGCGCCCCGGCGACAAACCCTGGTCGGGGTGGTGGGAGCTTCCGGGAGGCAAGATCGAGCCCGGTGAAACGACACTGGGCGCCCTTGCGCGGGAATTGTCGGAGGAACTTGGGATTCAGGTGACATCGGCCACCCGCTGGGTAACCTACACCCACGACTATCCGAAAAACACCGTGCACCTGGCGTTCTGCCGCGTCAGCGACTGGGTTGGCGAACCACGCGGACTGGAAGGTCAGGAACTGCGGTGGGTCGATCCCTTGGCGCCACTCCCCGTCGCGCCGCTGCTGCCGGCTACGGAACCCCCACTACGCTGGCTGCGCCTGCCCGATCGTTATCTGATCTCATCCATAGGCGGCCGCGCGGGCCTGCCGGCATTCCTCGATAAATTGAGGCAGGCCTTCGTGCGCGGTGTGCGCCTGATCCAGTTCCGTGAACCAGGCTGGGAGGGTGCGCAAGCACACGACGGCCTGGCGCGCGTGCTGGAGGAATGCCACGCCCACGGCGCGCGCTGCCTGGTGAACAGTTGCCACCCGGCGGCCTGGCGCGCGCAAGCCGATGGCGTGCACTGGCGTGCGCGCGACGCGAGGCTCGAGGCTGCCAAATGCACGGCGCCGCGCGACGCCGCGCGGCCGGGGTTTCTGACCGCGGTGTCGGCGCACGGCGCGGATGACCTGGCTGCGGCGCGCGCGCTGGGTGCGGATTTCATCGTGCTTGGCCACGTTCTCGCAACCACATCACATCCGGGGAGCCCCGGAATGGGCTGGACGCGCTTCGCGCAACTCTGTGAAAATGCCGAACTGCCGGTGTTCGCCATCGGCGGCCAGTCGCCCGCTACGATGGCCACCGCCACACATCACGGTGCCCACGGTATTGCCGGCATCCGCTGCCTGGCCTCGTAACGCGCGAATGTGGGCCGGCACCACGACAGGCGACCGCCGCCCACACAATAAAACAGCGCAAGCAAGGAAGCGACCGGCGCGTGTTCGGCACCGTAAACAGGTAAACCGAGAACGCACCGGTCGTAGACCTTATTGCTTGTAGACGGCCGGGTCAGGGGAGTCGGTCGGGTGCGCAAACACCTTTTTGACTTCGGGCGTCATGGGCCAGTTCAGGTTGATGTTCTTCGGCGGAATGGGCTCGGTGAACCATTTTTTGTAGAGTGCCTCGATCTTGCCGTCTTTCATCATGGCCTTGACCGCATTGTCGACCGCCGCCTTGAATTGCGGATCACCCTTGGGTTCGATGATGGCGTAGGGTTCCACCGTATAAGCGTCTTTGCTGATCATCCATTGGCTTGGGTCGTGCGAATTGGCAACCAGCCCCGCCAGCAGGATGTCGTCCATGAAGAACGCCTTGGCGCGGCCATTGGCTACCGCCAGGAACGCCTCGGGATGCTCGTTCGCCGACATGATGTGCATGCCGAGGTGCTCGTCCTGGTTGGCCTGAGTCAGCCAGCGGATGTTCGTCGTGCCGGCGGTCGACACGACCGTTTTGCCCTTGAAGTCGGACAGCTTGTTCACATGTGATTTTTTCAGCGCGACGAAACGCGTTGCCGTGACGAACGTCGTGGGGGCGAAACTGACCTGCACTTGCCGCTGGGCGGTGTTGGTGGCCGAACCGCACGACAGGTCGATGGTGCCGTTGGCGACCAGCGGGATACGCGTGGACGGCGTCACCGCCACCAGTTTTATCTTGATCGCGGGCAGCTTGAGATCTTTCTTCACCGCATCGGCGATGCCGTAGCAAATATCCATCGAGTAGCCAACGGGCTGCTGTTTGTCGTTGAGGTACGAAAATGGAATTGCCGCTTCACGGTATCCCAGCGTGATTTCGCCGGTGGCTTTGATCTTGTCGAGGCGGCTGTTGGCCGCCTGCGCCGACGCCGTGCCCACGGCCGTCATGGCGGCCACCAGTACGAGTGGTAATAGTTTCATGGTCTCTGAACGAATGCCGCCGCGCGCCGATCGAGCTTTTGGGTGTTGCCGCGCCATGCCATCGATGCGGGTCCACCACACGTTGCGGTATCGGCTCCTCCTTGTGTCAATGCGTTTGTGAAGGTGGGTGAAGCCACTTGCGTGGGTTTTCCCGTTGGGTTCTACTTGCCGCGACCCAGTATAGTGAGCGGCATGGCCAGGCTCAAGCGGATTTATCAACATTCGAGTGTGCGCGAACCCCTGCCGGCGCGCCGGTGGGGGGCAAGGCGGCGATGGCGCGCAGGGTTTGCCGGTACAGTCGCAGCGCCCGTGCGAGGTTGACGGCCAGCCACAGGCTTGAAATCAGAAATAGAAGGCCGGCCGCGTAGATGAGCCTGGCGGGCGCCACACAGGCGCCCAGCCACGTGAGCACGGCTAGCGCATGCGCGATGAATTGGCCGTTGGCGCGCGCTTCGGGCAGGTAAGCATCGATCTTGGGCATGGTGCGAAGCGTTGCCCGCGCCAGCGCAAGGTCGCGACCCGGGGTGGCGAGAGCGTCTTGCGCGTGCTTCCACAGAAGGAATGGCAGGATTTTATAAAGCATTCCATTGACAGCGGAGTACAGGGTGCCGGCGATGATCAAACTGCCCAGAACGAGGGCCGCCGCCTGGCTGGGGCGAGCGACGAGCCACAGCCAGGCGGGCATGCAACCCAGCAGGCACAGCATCGCGAAGCGCCAGAACAGGGTCGTCGGTTCCGCCTTCGGGCGTTTTCGTGTCCAGAGCAGATGGAACGTGGTGGCGGCGTAGAGGCCGTAGGCCGCCGCCAGCGCCAGCCCCGCGATTCCGGTTGCCGGTGCCCCGGGGAGCGATGCCAATAGCGTCCACGCGATTGCCATCGACAGAATGGCGATGGCCAGCCAACGGGTCAGTGCGCGCGGGTAGATTTCGGTGACTTGAAAGATGGGGATGAGCTGGAACGAAATGCCGATCAGCAGGATTCCCGCCCAGCCGCCCAGCCCCCAGAGCACGTGCAGGCTTGCCAGGCCGGTGAGCGGCAGACCGTGGGCAAGCGCCGCCGCGAGCGTGAGGCCCAGCGCGACGGTGAGCGCCAGCGCCAGTAGGGCGATGCGTATGGCGCGCAGGATTTCGCGCGCGCCCGGGTAGGCCAGTTGACGCCCTTGCCAGAGGCCGGCAGCCGCGAGGCCGATGAACCCCGCGAATGCGGCCGCCAGCAAGAGGCTGGCGGCGTCGAAAAGCGATGCGCGCATTTCGAGGAAACCTAGAACCAGCGTGAATGTGCCGAGAGTGAGCGACCCCCAGATCCAGGGCGCCAGCCGCTCCGCTTGCGGGAAATGCACATTGCAAGCCACTGGCAGAATCTGCATGGTGGCTCCAAGCATTGCGCTGCCCAGGATGCCCAATGTGAACAGGTGTGTGAGCGCCAGCGTTGCGGGAGCCCAGCGCGAGGCCAGCGCGGCCGGGCCGGCCCACAGAATGAGTGCGGCGGCCAGCAGCGCGAACAGCGGAACGTTCAGGAAAAAGCGCAGCGGCACTGGCAGGGCGGGTGAGTTGTCATAGCCAAGTGCGCGTTGCATGGTGGCGAGAGCTGCCCGCGGCCGTCAGGGGCGCCAGATGGTGACGAGGTAAGATCCTTCGCTCGTCAGTTCGCTGGTGTGCCGGTAACCTTTGGGTTCCAGCATGTCGTGGAGGGGGTGCGGGTCGCGATCGATGCGCATGCGCAGGCGCTGTCCGGGCGCCAGCGCGTAAACCGCGTCGAGCGCGCGCTCCAGCGGTTCGGGTGGCGCCAGATGGCGCACGTCGAGCGTCGTATCGGGGGTGGCGGGGGTGTCAGCGGGAGCCATGGGCGGATATCAAGCCGACGGCGCCCACAGATTGGGAACCCTGGTGTTGGAGTACCCGGACACGAACGGCGTGCGCTGACCCGACTCGGTGCTGTATGTGTTGCGGTGGATTCGGCCGATATTGCCGCCGTACAGGTGAATGCTGATCGATGTCTGGTCGCCGTGCACGTTGCGCACGCGGTGGATGTCGCCAATGGCGGGCGACACGCACGTGGTCTGCCCCGGCGCCAGCGTTTCTTCGCGGCCGGCGGCTTCGAGGCCGTTGGCCGTCCGATGGTACGCCTGGCTGCATTCGGCGCCCCTCAGCATGCCGATCACGCCCCACACCGTATGATCGTGCACGGGTGTTTGCTGGCCCGGTCCCCAGACGAAACTCACCAGCGAGTAGCGATCCAGCGGGTCGCCGTACAGCAGGTACTGGCGGTAATGTTGTGGATCCGATTGTGCCATTTCTTCCGGCAGCCAGTCGTCTGCGGCGACGAGATGGCCGACGATGCGCGTGGCCTGGCGGAGCAATTCGTGCTCATCGAGCCCCGCAAGCGCGGTGAGTTCGCTCAGTTTTGCAACTGCCTCCAAGAGTTTTTCCTCGGCCATTCTCGATGTCTCCGTGTGCGCCGCGTCGTTGCGGATCAAAGATAGCGCCGCGACGCCCTTCTGGCAACCAACCCGGCGCGTGCCGCGGATTTTTGGGGGCCGCGCTTGTCCGCCTGGCCGAGCAGCTGTCTGCGCGTGCCGCGGGTTCGGGACACCGCTCAGAGCGCTTCTATGGCTGGATAGAATTCACGATTCTCGCGCAGCATGCGCGCGTGCACGTCGCGCAGCGTTACGTTTGCGGCGGCGCGGAAGCCTTCCGCATTGCGTGACAGCGCTGTTGCGTTGCCCCATTGACGGGCGAAGTTGATGAAGGCGCTGGCGATGCCTTTCATGTCCTCCTGGTAGTGCTGCGCCATGTCGGCGATGGCGGCGTTGCCACTTTCCCGCAGCGAGGGATAGAGGATTCGGTCTTCTATCGCAAGATGGCTCGTGATGACGGCCGACAGGTTCTTGAGTTCGTGGGCGATGTCAACTGCGTGATCCACAATGCCTTGGCCAGACAGCTTTCGCAGGGCGGCTATGCCGCTGAGGATGTCCACGTGCTGGTGCTTGAAATGACTGATGTCCATGATGCGTTTGCCTTGCGAGAGAGATTCGCGCGCTGGCGGATCTCGCTGATTTCCGTCGCGTTAAGATATATTTCATCCATATCTTATCAGGCGGCGCCGAATGCCTTCGACTAAAGCATGCTCGCGGCGCGGCTATTTTCGGCATCCGTGCGGCCGCTCGTGACACGTTCACGCATGCTCGCGGGGGCGTTGGGAAGAAAATCGGCGAAAATCGCGGCATAATGTCAGACTACTTCTTGCGCAACCGTCCAAATTGACCTGACGCAAGAAATCTCGCCGGGTTCTGTGATGTACTTGCAGCCGCCCATTACCCTACGTCCTATCCGCCTATCTCTGCCCCTATGAGTCGTCAGCCGAGTTTTACCTACGAAGAACTTCTGAAATCCGGCCGCGCCGAACTTTTTGGACCCGAGTACGCGCAGTTGCCGGCGCCGCCAATGCTGGTGCTCGACCGCATCACCTACATGTCGGAATCGGGCGGCGAGCATGGGAAAGGCGAAGTCATTGCGGAGCTCGATATCAACCCCGATCTGTGGTTCTTCAAGTGCCATTTTCTGGGCGATCCGGTCATGCCGGGGTGCCTTGGCCTGGACGCCATGTGGCAGTTGCTGGGGTTCTATCTGTGCTGGCTGGGCAATCCGGGCAAGGGCCGCGCCCTGGGCGTGGGCGAAGTGCGGTTTTCGGGTCAGGTGACACCGGCGACGCGTAAAGTCATTTACCGGCTGAAGCCGAAACGGGTCGTGACCCGCAAGCTTGTGGTTGGCATTGCCGACGCCGACATGCAGGCGGATGGCGTGGTGATTTACAAAGCAACCGATTTGCGGGTCGGTTTATTCACCTCCACCAAAGATTTTTAAGGTCGTATCGATGAAGAGAGTTGTGGTGACCGGCTTGGGGATCGTGTCAAGCATAGGCAACAACCAGCAGGAGGTGCTCGCATCGCTCAGGGCGGGGCGTTCGGGTATCGTTTTCTCGCAAGCCTACAAGGATCTCGGTTTTCGCAGCCAGGTATGCGGGCCGGTCAAGCTCGATGTGGACCCCCTCATCGATCGCCGCATCCGGCGGTTCATGGGTGATGTGGCGGCGTACAGTTACATCGCCATGCGTCAGGCCATCGACGATGCCGGCCTGGAAGAGGCCGACGTGTCGAACGTCAGGACCGGGCTGGTGATGGGGTCGGGCGGGCCGTCGACAGCGGATATCGTGCAGGCGGCCGATATCCTGCGCGAGAAAGGAATCAAGCACGTCGGCCCCTATCGGGTACCGCGGGCGATGTCCAGCACGACCACGGCCTGCCTGGCAACGCCGTTCAAGATCAAAGGCGTCAATTATTCCATCACGTCCGCCTGCGCAACCAGTGCGCACTGCATTGGGCACGGCATGGAACTCATACAGATGGGCAAGCAGGATGTCGTTTTCGCTGGCGGCGGCGAGGGCGAACACTGGTCGCTGTCGATGCTGTTCGACGCCATGGGGGCGCTCTCGTCCAAATACAACGACACGCCCGGCACCGCGTCGCGGCCGTACGACGCCACGCGCGATGGTTTCGTCATCGCCGCCGGGGGGGGCGTTCTGGTGCTCGAGGAATTGGAACATGCCAAGGCGCGCGGTGCGCGCATCGTTGCCGAACTCACCGGGTACGGCGCAACGTCCGATGGCTACGACATGGTTCAGCCCTCGGGCGAGGGGGCGGTGCGCTGCATGCAACAGGCGATGGCAACGGTCGACGGCAAGATCGATTATGTCAACGCGCATGGGACCAGCACGCCCATTGGCGACGCCAAGGAACTGGAGGCCCTGCGCGCGGTATTCGGCGCGGACGCCGTGCCGCCGGTCAGTTCCACCAAGGCGCTCACGGGCCACGCGCTGGGCGCAGCCGGTGTGCACGAAGCGATCTACTCGTTGCTCATGATGCGGGAGCGCTTCCTGTGCGCTTCGTACAATATTACACAGCCCGATCCTGAAACAGAGGGTATCCCGATCATCCGCGAGAACCGTGACGGTGTTACATTGAACACCGTGATGTCGAATAGTTTTGGTTTTGGCGGAACCAACGCCACGCTGATCTTCCAGCGCTACGTCTGAGCGCTGCGGTACCGTTGTGTCGTGCGCCGATCCGCCACCCGGACTCGAGGCAAACGCATGGTTTACGGCGAACGATTCAACAGTATCAGCCATCTGGTCGGCGCCGCGCTGGCGGCGGTGGCCACGGTGTTCCTCATCGTGCTGGCGGCGCGCGAGGGCAATCCATGGAAGATCGTCAGTTTCAGCGTCTATGGGGCGATGCTGCTGACGATGTACACGACATCCACGCTCTATCACAGCCTGCGTGGGCGCGCAAAGCGCATCTGGTGCAAGTTCGATCACTGCACCATTTATTTATTGATTGCTGGCAGCTATACGCCCTTTCTCCTCGTCAGCCTGCGTGGCGCCTGGGGGTGGACGCTGTTCGGCGCGGTGTGGGCGCTGGCTGTGGTCGGAATCGCGCAGGAGATCCTTCTGGCCAAGGGCGCGCGCGTCAGCTCCCTGGTGATCTACCTGGCAATGGGCTGGCTCGGGCTGGTGGCAATCGGCCCGTTGGCCGACGCGCTGACGTGGCCGGGGGTTGCGTGGCTGGTTGCCGGAGGGTTGTTCTACACCGCGGGCCTTGGTTTTTATGTCAATGACCGGCGCCTGTGGTGGGGGCATGGGGTGTGGCACCTGTTCGTGCTCATGGGGAGCGCTTGTCATTTCATCGCCATCGTACTCTATGTTGCTTTATCGACCACGCTTGCCCGGTAGTAGCCGCTAGCCGGATAGGTGGCGGGCGTGGGCGGTTGACCGGACGGTTCAAGCGCCTGCGTGTCGGCGAGCAGAACCTGAATCAGGGTCGTGAGTTCCAGCCTGGCCAGCGGCGCGCCGGGGCAGGCGTGTATGCCCGCACCGTAGAGCAGATTCAACGCCGGATCGCGGTCCAGGCGGAATTCATCGGGGTTGCCATACACGCTGTCGTCGCGATTGGCGGACGCCCACATGAGTGTCAAGCGTTCTCCCGGCGGAATTTGCGTGGTGCCGATGCGAACCGCGCGGGTGGCCATGCGCCGATTGGCAACGAGCGGCGCGTGAATGCGCAGGATTTCGTCGATGGCGGCGCGCACGAGTGCGGGGCGGCGGCGCAGACGGCTCTGGATCGGGGCATTTTGCGCCAGATAGTAGACGACGATACCGGCGCTCGAGGCAATGGTGCTGAGTTCGCCGACCGTCCAGTTGCGCAGGATGCTGACGATCTCTTCCTCCGCCAGTGGCTGGCCGTTCACGGTTTCCCGCAATAGCCGCGTGGTCGCGTCGCGCGGCGCGTCGTCTCCCGCTTCCCGTCGCGCCTTCAACAGCGTGCGTATGGTCTCGTCGAACTCGGTTGCAACGGCGGCAATCGTATGCGTGTCGCCCGACAGGGTCGCCACGTTTTTCTTGTTGATCCATTGCAGCAGCGGTTCGTGCAGGCTTGCGGGCCAGCCCAGGAATGCGCATTGCATGCGCAGGGCGAACGGATGCGCCAATCCGAACATGACCTCAAAGGCGGTGCCGCGCGGCAGTGCCGCCACCAGTTCCGCACAGATGCGGCGGCAGACGGGTTCGAATTCCGCCATGCGCGCCGCGTTGAAGTAGGGATCTATCATCCGCCGATAAGCCGTGTGCTCGGGTGGATCCATACTGTTGGGCACTGATAGGTGGCGCGATGCCTGGTTGCTGAACGTATCGGGATCCATCAGGACGCGCATGACGTCGGCGTGTCGAAAAATGGAATAGCGCAGGTATTCGCTGTAGGCCACCGGGCAGCGGCGACGTACGTTGTCGTACGTGCCGATTGGGTCGGCGAGCACATCGGGTGCGCGTGGGTCCCAGTCGTGATGCGTGGCCATGGCTACCTCTCGGATGGGGGGTGGGCGCTGAAGACGAGCGCTCGAATCGATCAGGCAGGACACTAGCACAGGCTTTCTCGCGCTCGCGCCGCGCCGGTCGCCAATACGTCGATTTTCATTGGAACGTTGATGCGCCTCAAGAGTGGCGCGAGTACCGCGCGGACGGATGCCGCGGTCGATAGAAAAGCGTCATCGATGAGTATAGAGTGCCGAACAGTCCGCACGATCCGTGTTCTGTCGAGTTCCCGAATGTTTATCCCCATCGATCGCGTTCACGAGGCGTTCTCGTGCTTGCAGGCGCGTATCGTTCATGCGCTTGAAGACGTGGAAGGAACCGCGTTCGGACGCGATCCCTGGCGCCGCGCCGACAGCGGCGGGGGCTTGACGCGGTACTGTGAGAATGGCGCGGTTTTCGAACGCGCCGGCGTGCTGTTCAGCCACGTAGACGGCGGGGCACTACCGTCGTCGGCGAGTGCGCGCCGGCCCGAGCTCGCCGGGCGCCACTGGGAGGCCCTGGGGGTATCCATGGTGCTGCATCCGCGCAATCCGCATGTCCCGACGACGCACATGAACGTACGCTTGTTCGTGGCGCATGGCGCGGGCGGCCTGCAGGATGTTTTCTGGTTTGGCGGCGGTCTTGACCTGACGCCGTACTATCTGGTGGAGGCCGATGCGCGGCACTTTCACCGGGTGTGCCGCGATGCCGTCGCACCATTTGGCGACGACAAATATCCCCGCTACAAAGCGTGGTGCGACGATTACTTCATGTTGAACCATCGCCGGGAAGCGCGTGGCGTGGGCGGTCTGTTCTTCGACGACCTGAACACGCCCGACTTCGACACCTGCTTTGCCCTGACCCGCGCGGTGGGCGACTGTTTTTTACCCGCCTACCTGCCTATCGTCCAGGCACGCCGCGATACGCCGTATGGCAAGCGTGAACGCGCTTTTCAAGCCTATCGCCGCGGCCGCTACGTTGAATTCAATCTGACTTACGATCGCGGAACACTGTTCGGCCTACAGTCGGGTGGACGAACCGAATCCATCCTGCTCTCCATGCCGCCAACCGCGCAATGGCGCTATGATTGGCAGCCCGAATCCGGTACGCCCGAGGCCGCGCTGGACGCCTATCTTCTGCGACCCCGCGCCTGGCTGTGATGCGCGGCTCCCTTCATTTATGGCCTCGCTCGTGGTTGTGGCGCGCCGCCCTCTCATCCCATAAATACGGTTGCTTGACTCACGTCAAGGCGGTCAACAGACGCCTACGTGACAATATCAGTCGATGAAGGAAACGGTGGTCCGCAAGCGGGCCCGATTTCGTGCTTGTCGCCATATTTCAGGAGCCCGTTGCATGACGCCTGTCGTCGCACCTGGTCTGGATCGCGATTCGGACGGTCAAGTTTTTTCCGATCTCGAGATTTCCGAGGCGCTGATTCGGCGCTTCGATCAAAGCGGTCCGCGCTACACGTCGTATCCCACGGCCGATCGTTTTCGCAACGGCTATGCGGCCGCGTCATACCTGAAGCATCTCGAAGAGCGCACGGCGCACGGGCGCGCCGTTCCGCTTTCGGTCTACGTGCATCTGCCGTTCTGCGAGTCGCTGTGCTACTTTTGCGCCTGCAACAAGATCATCACGAAAGATCACAGCAAGTCGGCGGAATATCTCGACGTCCTGTTCCGTGAAATGGCAATGGTCGGCGCCTATCTCGGCCGTCAGCGGGAAACGGTGCAGCTGCATCTGGGCGGCGGCACGCCCACGTTCCTCAGCGCCGCCGAACTCACCGCGTTGATGGATGCGCTGCGTCGCCATTTCGTCTTCACGTCCGATGCGGAACTTGGGGTGGAAATCGATCCGCGCACCGTCACGCCGGAAACGCTTGCCATGCTTGCTGGGCTCGGGTTCAACCGTTGCAGCTTCGGTGTGCAAGACTTCAATCCCCAGGTGCAGGCGGCGGTCAACCGCATACAGCCCTACGAGATGGTGCGAACGGCCATCCGCGCCAGCCGCGACAACGGCTTCGAATCGATCAACGCCGATCTCATCTATGGGCTTCCCAAGCAGACGCTGGATAGTTTCCGCAACACGATCGATCAATTGATCGATCTGTCGCCCGATCGTATCGCGTTGTACAACTATGCGCATTTGCCGGAACGGTTCAAGTCGCAGCGCCTGATCCAGGCCGCCGACTTGCCCTCGGCCGAGACGCGTATGCAAATCTTCCTGATGTCGATGCGCCGGCTGCTGGCGGCCGGCTACGTTTACATCGGCCTGGACCACTTCGCCAAGACCAACGACGAGCTCAACCGTGCACGTCTCAATCACGGGCTGCACCGCAACTTTCAGGGCTACACCACGCGGGCCGAGTGCGATCTCATCGGCTTCGGCGTTTCAGCGATCGGGAAGATCGGCAATGCCTATGTGCAGAACCATCACTCGCTCAATGCCTACGCCGACCGCGTCGAACACGGCAATCTGCCGACCGACAAGGGTTTCGACCTGAGCCACGAAGACGTCATGCGGCGCGAAGTCATCATGGCGATCATGTGCTCCAAGCCGATCGATTTCGCGGTTTTCGAATCGCGCCATGGCGTCGCGTTCACCGCCTGCTTCCAGCAAGAGCTGGCCCAGCTCGCCCCCCATATCGACGCGGGCCTGCTGGCGGTGAATGCGCGCGGGTTGCATGTTCTGCCGACGGGCCGCGTATTCGTGCGCGCGCTGGCCATGGCATTCGATCAGTACGTGCGCCGGCCGCGCGTGGTGACTTATTCAAAGTTGATCTGAACCCTGGCGCATGCGCGGTGCTCCGATGCATGCTCGCCGAACTGACAATCTGGGAACGTCTGGCGTAAGGAGTGCGCGGTGCACACGGGTTATCGATTCCGCTGTTACCCAAGCAAGGCGCAGGCGCAAGTTCTGCTGCGCTGGATCGGCTGTCAGCGTTATCTGTA
>SCQX01000256.1 GCA_004298545.1 Candidimonas sp.
GGCGAACGACGCCTTCGAAATCCAGATCGCCTTCCGCCTCGCGCAGAAACGCATCGCGAAACGCCTGATTGGCATACCGCAGTTTGTCCTCGCCGTCGTACAACGCGACCAGCGTCATGCTATTCCACAGGCCCGCCAACAGCCGCGCACCCAGAGCCGCAGGCGGCACCACCCGCGATTGCCGCGCATCGAGACCGTCCATTCGTTCCCCCGATCCAATTCACTCTTGCCGGCACTTTTGATCGGGAGAGCTGTGGGCAAGCCCCTCCACAATCGAGGAGAACGCCAACCCGCACCAAACGTTGCAGTTCTGATTACAAGAACGTTGCACCCGCCAGACAAGCACCCCCGCACGCGTCACGGGCGGGGGTCCGCAAGCAATTGTCGACAGTTTAATGAAAACGACTTCATTTTCGGCGAATTCATGAGTATTTTCGTGAAGAATACCGATGCCGCGGCCGCGTGCCGGCAGGTGAATTCGTTTGCCAGGAGACGGACTCATGTGCCGGGGAATGGACACATCCCAAGCACCCTCAGCGGCGCCACCCGTGACCGTGACCCCAGCCGCGACCCCAAGAACCGTAAAAACCAAGGCCGAGCCCAATGGTGACCGGGGGGCCGACATAAGCCGGCGCGGCATAGACGGGAGCGCCGTAGGCTGGCGCGACATAGGCCGGTGCGACATAAGCGGGGGCCACGGCCACCGGCGCGACGGGTTGTGGCGTATAGGCGACACAACCAGCCAGACCGCCCAGCATGGCCGCCGTCAGCGCCGCGCGGACGGCCGCCTTGAAAGTTCGTAGTTTCATAGACATGGAATTTCGCCTCTTGAAAGCCACTATAGAAGCTTTGATCCCGATAGTGTGTATCCAGTTCGAGCACAAATCGCTTATCTGTTACGCTGCGTGTCGCGGCCGGCGACGTACCTCGTACGCGCCACAGATTGCAAAATCCGGTAACCCGCAAGCGGCCTTGCCAATATAATCGTGCGGTATGGACTCCCACGCCCCCTGCCCCTCGGACACCGATGCGGTCGTACCCGATTTTTTCGACGCGACGCCCACTTCGCTCTGGCTCGAAGATTACAGCCAGCTGCGCGCCCTGTTCGAGACATGGCGGGCCGAGGGGGTGACCGATCTACGCGCTTTCTTGCAGCAATCCCCCGCGCGGCTGAGCGAGTGCGCGGCCTGCATCAGGGTGCTGCGCGTCAACCCAAGCACCCTGTCTCTCTACGGCGCCACGTCGTTCGACGAACTCGTCGCGCACCTGGGCGATGTGCTGCGCGACGATATGACCGACGCGTTCGCCCTCGAACTCGACCAGATGTGGCAGGGCAACCCATCATTTCAAAGCCAGACCGTCAACTATTCCCTGGATGGGCGGCGCCTCGACATCCTGCTCAAGGGCGTCTTTCTACCCGACCACGAGTTTCCCTGGGACCGGGTACTGCTGGCGATCGACGACATCACGGCGCTGGAAGACGCCAGGCGCCGGCTGACCGCCAGCGAACAATACGCACGCGGAATTTTCGAACAGGCACCGGTTTCACTCTGGGTGGAAGATTTCAGCGCCATACGCCAGTTGCTCGACAGCGTACGCGAACAGGGAATCGTCAACTTCCGCACGTTTACCGACGTACACCCCGAATTCGTCAGCCGCTGCATGAGCGAAATCCGCGTGCTGGACGTCAATCGATACACGCTGTACCTATACAACAGCCCCGACAAACGCGATTTGCTGAGACGCCTGCCCGAGGTGATGCGCGACGAAATGCGTCCGCACTTTCGCGAACAGTTGCTCGACCTGTGGGATGGACGCCTGTTCCAGCAGCGCGAAGTCGTCAACCATACCCTCGACGGCACGCCGTTGAATATTCACATGCAGTTTTCCGTCCTGCCCGGCTACGAGAAGGACTGGAGCATGGTGCTGCTCGCGCTCACCGACATCACGGCACGCAAAAAGGCCGAGAACTATCTTGAATACCTCGGCACGCACGATGTCCTGACGAAGCTGAAAAACCGCTCGTTCTATGTCGACGAAATCAAGCGCCTGGAGCGCAAGGGGCCATTCCCGGTGACGGTCATCGTCATCGACCTCAACAATCTGAAAGAAATAAACGACACGCAAGGTCATACTATTGGCGACGCCGTGCTGCAGCGCGCGGGCGAGGTGCTCCTCAAGGCGTCCGACCAAAATGTTCAGGCCGCACGCATCGGGGGCGACGAATTCGCCCTCCTCATGCCGGGCATCGACGAACACAACGGCGCGGTCATGCTCGATAGCATCCGCAAACTCGTCGACATGAACAACCAGTTCTACACAGGCCCCAGACTCAGCCTTTCCCTGGGAATCGCCACCTGCCGCACGGGGAACATGCTGAGTGACGCCCTGCGTCGGGCCGACATGGCCATGTACGACAACAAACGCGAATTCTACGAATCCAACGGCCACAATCGGCGGCGATAATGATGGTTTTCGCGCCAACACGCGTTCGACGCGAGACCCGACCGACACGAAACCAAAGGCGCGAAACGCCGCGCACCAGCCCTTGACTTATTACGTTTCACATAACTAACATGCAATTTGATGCATTTTGTTGGCGCCTGTTTCAGGCGTCGTCAGGGTAATATTAATCCGCGTGACGCGCCTAATCCAAACGACCGCTACGCCGCCGCATACTTAATCGGGGAATCGTCCGCACACCGTGCCACATGCCGCTGCGAACCTCCCTCACACTCTCGGAGGAGACCGGTCATGTCAAACACTACCGACGACAACCAGCGGGCCCACGTATCGGACGCGCCATCGAGCCACGGAATTTCCCGACGGGGCCTGCTGCGGGCAGGCGGCGCCGCCGGGCTGGCCGCCATCGCTGCGCCGCTATTCCCCTTCGCGGCCGCGAACGCCGCGGAACGCACCCTGAAAATTCTGCAATGGAGTCACTTCGTACCCACCTACGACAAATGGTTCGATCAGTTCGCCAAAGAATGGGGTCAAAAGAACAACGTCCACGTAACGGTCGATCACATCAACATCGCCGATCTGGTCACCACCACGTCGTCCGAGATATCGGCAAACTCGGGACACGACCTGATCGAACTCGGCGCGGAGGCGGCTGCCTTCTCGCCCAGCGTCATCGACATGGCCGACATCAACCAAGAGGCCGCCAAACTCTGCGGCACCCCGTTCTACGTTGCCAAGCGCGTCTCGTACAACCCGACAAAAAAACTGTGGTACAGCTTCTGCCATGGCTGGACGGTGGACTGCGGCGACTACCGCAAATCGCTCTGGCACAAGGCGGGCATGCCCAACGGCCCCGACACCTGGGAAGACGTGCTGACGATAGGCGCCGACATCATGAGCAAACAGGGCATTCCGGTAGGTATCGGCATGTCGCAGGAACTTGACTCCAACATGGTGGCGCGGGCGGTGCTATGGGCCTGGGACACCTACGTTCAGGATGAATGGGACGATGTCGTTCTCGACAAAGACGTGTTCAAGCGGCGCTCGGTCGAAGCCGTGAAATACATGGCCGACCTCTTCCATAAGACTATGACCCCCGAAATCTTCTCCTGGAACGCGGCCTCCAACAACCAGGCGCTGATCGCGGGCAAGGCGTCGTACATCGTCAATTCCATCTCCGCGTACCGCTCGGCGCAGGAAACCAAGCCCGACATCGCCAAAGATGTCTTTTTCACCGGACCGCTTGCCGGCCCCAACGCCACCCGCTGGGCAAACGTGCATGTGCTGTACGACTACATCATCCCAAAGTTCGCCAAAGCGCGCGAGGACACGGCCAAGCAATTCATCAAGCATCTGATCGAAAACTACGACCAGGCGATGTACTACAGCAAGCTCTATAATTCGCCAAGCTACTTCAATACCGCCATTCCCAAAGGGAACCGCGGCTACACGGCGGTAAAAGACGCCACTACCCTCGCCGATCTGAACGACGCGTGGTTCAAGGACGACCCGTTCCGGCTGCCCGGGGAGGCCAAAGGGAAGCTTATGCCGTTGCTGGGCGCCACCAACTGGACCACCAATCTGGGGCATCCTGGCTACTCCAATCCCGCTGTGGGGGAAGTATTCAACACCTTCATCCTGCCCAACATGATGGCCAAGGCGGCACGCGGCGATCTCAAGCCCGAGGCCGCGGTGGACGACGCCGCGCGCCAGATTCGCCCCATCTACGAAAGCTGGCGCAAACGCGGCCTGATCGGCGGCAAGGCCTGAGGCAGTCGCGCATACCCGCGCGCACAATCACTCATGGCGTCCGTGCCATCGACCAACCGGCGCGCGCCCCGCGCCGGTTCGCGGCTCATGGGCGGCGAATGGGCGGCGCCAGGCCTGCGCGGGCGGGCATTCTTCCAGGAGGGCGGCATTGGCTAGCCTGATCATCAAAGACCTGTGCACGTACTATGCGGGTCGCGGAAAGTCGGGGCCGGTCAAGGCAGTCGACGGCATCAATCTCGAAGTGGCGGATGGCGAATTCCTGGTGCTGCTCGGCGCCTCGGGCTCGGGGAAGAGCACGCTCATGCGCACGATCGCCGGGCTGGAGCACCCCAGCAGCGGCGAAATATACATTGGCGGGCAGCTTGCCAACCACTTGCCGCCCAAGGCGCGCAACATCTCGATGGTGTTCCAGAGTTACGCCATCTATCCACACAAGACCGTCGCCAAGAATATTTCGTTCCCGCTGGAAACCGCGCACCTGCCTGGCGCCGAGATACGGCGGAAAGTGGACTGGGCGGCCGAATTGTTCGGCATCTCGCACCTGCTCGCGCGCAAACCGCGCGAGCTGTCGGGCGGCGAGCGGCAAAGGGTTGCGCTGGCCCGCGCCCTGGTACGCTCGCCCAGCCTGTTTCTGATGGACGAGCCCCTGTCCAACCTCGACGCCAAGCTGCGCCACGCCGCACGGCGCGAATTCAAGCGCCTGCACGGCGAAACGGGCGTCACGACGGTGTACGTCACGCACGACCAGATCGAAGCCATGGGCCTCGGGCAGCGCGTTGCCGTCATGAATTTCGGCAAAATCCAGCAAATCGGCACGCCCCACGAGATTTATCACGAACCTTGCAACACGTTCGTGGCCCAATTCATGGGCACTCCGCCCATGAATCTTCTGCCCGAGGGCGACGACCTCATCGGTTTCCATCCCGAGCACTGCTTCCTGGCCACCCCGGGGCAGCCGGCAGCGGACGCCTACTCCCTCACCCTGCATGTGCAGCAAATCGAAGAGCTCGGAGCCCACGCCCTGATCTACGGTACGAGCGGCGGCAATACCCCCAGGGACGTCATCGTCAAGCTGCCGGAGCGCGAATCCTACCGCGTGGAGGTCGGCAAGGAATGCGACTTCTACGTGCCCGGCACGCTGCTCAAGCGCTTCAATGCGAAAACCGGTCTGCGCAGCGATCGGGAGGGCGCTTGATATGACCGAGGGCACGCGGATGGCCGCCGGCCTCGATCAGCGCACCCGCGATACGCTGCTGGCGGCCGGCATGGTACTCCCGGCAATCCTCTATATCGTGTTGCTTCTGGGCGTCCCTATCGCACTGGCCATTTACTACAGCCTGAGCGACGTCACGACCGGCGGCGGCATGGTGCACTTCGTTGGCCTGAGCAACTTCACCGCCCTGCTGCAAAACCCCGATTTCATTGGCGCCATCGGCAACACGCTGCTGATTACGGTGGCAACGCTGATCGGCACGCTGATTCTCGCTGTCATCCAGGCCGAACTGCTGGCGCGCCCATTCCGCGGCAAGTGGGTCGTGCGCTTCCTGATTCTGTTGCCCTGGACGGCGCCGGCCTCGCTCAGCGTGATTGCCTGGCTGTGGATGCTGGATTCCACGTTCAGTCCCTACGACTGGCTGCTGCGCGAGCTTGGCCTGTTGGGTCACCCGGGCGCATTGCTCGGCCCCTTTTCCAACATGTACTGGCTGGGCCGCTCGGGTCTGGCCATGTTTTCGATCATCCTCGTCAACGTCTGGCGCATGCTGCCGCTGGCAACGGTCATCATCCTGGCGGGGTTGAACGGCATGCCGCGCGATATTTACGAACAAGCGCAAATCGACGGCGCCGGCTACTTCCGGCGGCTGTTCCAGGTGGTGTTTCCCATCCTGTACCCGGTGTTCGGCGTAACCATCCTGTTCACCTTCGTCTTCACGTTCACCGATATCGTCACGGTGTATATCCTGACTCGCGGCGGGCCGGCAAACAGTACCCAGGTACTGACCACGCTGGCCTTCTTCACCGGTGTGCAGGGGGGCGCGCTTGGGCGCGGCGCGGCCATCGCCATCTTTCTGCTGCCAATCCTGGCCGCCGTGTCCATCGTCATCCTGGCGTTCATCCGCCGCAGGGAGATCTAGCCATGGACCGCGCAACCAAAGCGCTCGGCCTGCGCGGCGGCCTGTACGTGGGCATCTGCCTGTTCACGATATTCGCCGCACTGCCCTTCTACGTGATGCTGATCACGTCGTTCAAAAGCCAGGCCGACATCTTCTCGCCCGAGAACAACCCGTTCTGGTTCACCGACGCGCCAACGCTCGCCAACATTCAGCTCCTGTTCCTGCACACCCAGTTCGTCCGCTGGCTGCTCAATACCGCGTTCGTCGGCGTATTGGTCGTCGTCATCACCCTGGCCCTGTCGGTGCCCGCTGCCTACAGTCTCGCGCGTCTGGCCGGCGGGTGGGGCGAAACGCTGGGCATTGGCATCTTCCTCAGCTACCTGGTGCCGCCCACGCTGCTGTTCATTCCATTCTCGAAAGTCATCGCCCTGCTCGGCCTGCAGAACTCATTGTGGTCGCTGGTGATTGCCTACCCGACATTCACCATTCCGTTCTGCACGTGGCTGCTGATGGGTTTCTTCAAGGGCATTCCCATCGATCTCGAAGAGCAGGCCATGATAGACGGCCAGGGCCGCCTGGGCGCCTTCATCCATATCGTGCTGCCGCTGGCCGTTCCAGGAATTCTGACCGTCATCGTCTTCGCTTTCACGCTGTCGACCAGCGAGTTCATCTACGCCCTTGCCTTCGTCACCAATTCGGCGCAAAAGACCATCAGCATCGCCGTGCCCACCGACCTGATCCGCGGCGACGTCTACCACTGGGGGCCGCTGCTGGCGGGCGCGCTCATCGCCAGCGCGCCGGTTGCCGTGCTGTATACCTTCTTCATCGACCAGCTGGTCGCCGGCCTGACCGCGGTGGCGAAGGACTGAGCCGCGCGGACAAAAGGCTGGAAGGGAAAGCGTCGCGCCAAAGAAGCCGCGACGGCCGGCACGGCTACCAGACCCCTAGGGTCGCCACGGCCACAACCGCAGCGATCGCCACAAATAAACAGGTAGTGCGAAATCACGCCGGGCGAAGCGCCGGGAAGGCCATCAGTTCCACCGGCCACTCCGCCCCTTGACGCTGTAGCTGCCCGCCCCCAGCAACGCTACGGCCAGGCCGCCGAACAGGTAAAGACTTTGCAGTTCGAGCTTCCAGCCACCCGACCCGGCCAGTTCGAAAAAATGGCCGGGGTGCACGAGGAAGACGGCAACCGCCATATTGATCACCACGAACAGCCCGGCCAGCCGCGTATACATGCCAATGATCAGCAAGATGGGCGCGATGACTTCGCCCACATAGACGCCCGAGGCGAGGAAGGACGGCAGGCCATGCGCAGCCACCAACCCCTCGATGCCGCTTATCCCGGTCGTGAGCTTCGCGATACCGTGGAACAGAAGAAGAATGCCCAGTACCAGGCGCAACAGGAGTTTTCCCAGATCGTCGGAAGCCATGATCGCGCCCCTTTCCATTAAGAGAAAAGGGGTATTCTACCGAAATGGGAGGCGGCTGACCGTGGCAGGGGTCCCGCCCACCAGCGCGCCGAAAAGTACAGCGCGGCGCCGACGCGCGGCCCAAATACCTTTTCCGCCACGATGCTGGCGCAGTATCATCGTTCGACCATCTTCCAGGATTATGCGACATGGCCTTCAGCCCCGACAACGTCAGTATGGCTTTATTTTGCGACTTCGAAAACGTCGCCCTGGGCGTGCGTGAAGCCAACCACGAAAAATTCGACATTCGCCCGATTCTCGAACGCCTCCTCTTGAAGGGCAACATCGCGGTCAAAAAAGCGTACTGCGACTGGGAACGTTACAAGGGCTTCAAGGCCATCATGCACGAAGCCAACTTCGAGCTGATCGAAATTCCACACGTTCGCCAATCGGGCAAGAATTCGGCCGACATACGGCTCGTGGTCGACGCGCTCGACCTCTGTTATACCAAGTCGCACGTGAACACATTCGTCATCATCAGCGGCGACTCCGACTTCTCCCCGCTGGTCTCGAAGCTGCGAGAAAACGCCAAACAAGTCATCGGCGTTGGCGTCAAACATTCCACTTCCGACCTTCTGGTGGCGAACTGCGACGAATTCATTTTTTACGATGACCTATTGAAGGCGGGCGCCAGCCAGCCCAGCCATCAGGTCCACCGGGATCCATTACGGCACGAAGGCACCCCCGCGGAGACGGGCGGCGAGGCGCACCACGCGGACAAGCCGCAAGCGCTGAAAGACATCGCCATCGGCATGGCTGTCGAAACATTCGACGCGCTGCTCTCCGAGCGCGGTGACAGCGGAAAAATCTGGGCCTCGACGCTCAAGCAGGCCATCAAACGGCGCAAGCCCGACTTCAACGAGTCGCACTATGGCTTTCGCGCGTTTGGCAGCCTGCTCGAAGAGGCCCAGTCGCGCGGGCTCCTGACGATCGGACGCGACGAAAAATCCGGAACGTACGTGTACCGCGCGGACGCGGACCGTGCGAGCGACCACACGACCACCGGAAAATCCGCAGCCACCATCAACCCGGGCCTCAAGCCCGTGGAAACGTCAAGTCAGCTGCCAGAGTCCGATGCACTCGCCGGCGCAACGACCGGCCGAGCGAAAACACGCAATGCCACCCGCCCAAGGGCCGATGGCCGCAGTCGGCGCCTGAAAAACAAAAGCGACGGCACGCCGCCATTCACGCCGGCCGAGGCCGTCACATCGGCCCACGCAGCGCCTCCGGCCACGGATACCGACACGGGCAGCGATTCAGGCCACGCCGCCAAAACATCGGCTCAGCCTTCGCCCACGGCGCAAAAACCCGCGCGCAAGCGCGGCAAACGCCCGGCTAGCGGCCCTGATTCACAGCGATGACGCGCAACGGCAATTCACGGCCGCTGTTCTCTACGGCATCACAAAGCGGTCCACAAGTGCTGGGCGGCGTAGCCACGCCATGGACGCCAGGTATCGGCCCGCTTCAATAACCGCGCGGCCGTCCATGTACCGCCATCGAGCGAGGCCATGGCCCGCATCAGCCCCACATCGGCGGCCGGAAAGGCATCTGGCTCGCGCAGCGCCCGCAGCGCAATATAGTGCGCCGTCCATTCGCCAATGCCGCGAATCGCGCGCAAATCGCGTAGCGCATCGTCAAGATTGCGCGCGGCATCGAACCGCCCCGTCCCCGCCACCGCCGCGACGGCCGACAGATAGCTGGCGCGACTGCGCGGCATGCCCAGCGCCGCAAGGTTGGCGGCAACCAATACCTCGGGCCGCGGAAAAACGTGGGTCAACCCGCCATCGGCCTCGGCGAGGCGCGTTCCGTGCGCGGCGACCAATTTGCCAGCCAGGCGAACCGCGGCTGCCACCGTGATCTGCTGGCCCAGCACAGCGCGTATGGCAAGTTCGAAACCATCCCAGCCTCCTGGCACACGCAGGCCCGGCCGCGCGTCCACCAACGACGCCAACAGCGGATCGGCCGCCAGATGCGCGGCGATAGGCGCGGGATCGGCAGCAAGATCGAACACCCGCCGAACGCGGGCGATGATGACGGGAAGCGAGGCCAATCGCCGAAACCGAACCGCTACCCGCAGGGCGTCGCCCGCCCCGGGCCTCACCGCCACGACGCCGCGCTCGCCGCCGAACTCGATCGTTCGGCGGTATTGGCCGTCGCGCACTTCCTCAACCCCGGGAATGGCACGCTCGCGCAGGAACTCGAGCATCGCCGGCCAATCATACGGCGGGCGGTATGGCAGCCTCAAAACGATTTCGCCGTCTTCACCAGCCGCCGCGCGGGCCGTGCCCGACGTACGCAAATCGCTTGCCGGGCGACCGTACAACGCAAGAAACGTTTCATTGAACCGGCGAATGCTGCCGAACCCGGCCGCAAACGCGATCTCTGTCATGGTGAGCCGCGTTTCCCGAATCAGCTGGCGTGCCAGAAGCACACGACGCGTCTGCGCAACCCCTACGGGAGACGCCCCCAGATGGCGGCGGAAAAGGCGGCGCAACTGCCGCTCACCAACCCCCAGGCGGGTCGCCAGCGCACCGACCGGGGATTCATCCAACGCGCCGAGTTCGATCAACGCCAAGGCGTGCGAAACCGTGTCGGAAGCGCCGTGCCATGCGCCGAAATCGGGCGCGGCTTCGGGCCGGCAGCGCAAGCAAGGGCGGAACCCAGCCGCCTGCGCCGCGGCCGCCGTGGGGAAGAATTCAACATTCTTCAACAACGGCGTACACGCCGGGCAGATGGGACGGCAATAGATGCCGGTGGTTTTGACACCCGTGAAGAACTGGCCGTCGAAACGCGCGTCGCGCGAGCAGACGGCCCGATAGCAGACATCGCGATTCAAGCTCATGGACAAGATGGTACGACGAGCCCGCCGAGCAAGTCTAGCGGTTCTCGGCTATAGCCCACGCCACACACGCCGGACATCTCACGCCGGACATTCCTGTCCGAGAACCGCCAGTCCAGCGCTGGATCCGCATTTATAGTGAGGGTGGGAGCCGCTGCGACGCACGAGGGTTGCCGCGACACCCAAGAACCACCACCATGCACGAGGGTTGTCGCGATGCACGAGGCCACCGCAGTGCACGAGGCCCGGGGCTCATGTCACGATCGAACCGCTCTACGCAACGCCACCATACGCCACCATCATGCCCAGCAAAACATTCTATCTCGAACACTTGAATACACCGATCGGAGCATTGTGCATCGTGACCGACAAAGACGGCACGCTGCGCGCAGTCGATTGGGTGGACCAGGAACCTCGCATGCGCACCCTCCTGCGTTGTCAATACCAGCCAACCGGCATCGTGATTGCCGCAGCCAGGCACACTACCCCCGCGCGGGACGCGCTGGAGGCTTATTTCAACGGCGACATCGCGGCAATCGCCGGGTTGCGCACCGCCACTGGCGGCACCGACTTCCAGCGCACGGTCTGGGCGGCCCTGCGAGGCATTCCGGCGGGCCAAACCATCAGCTACGGTACCCTGGCCTCCCGCATCGGCCGGCCGAAATCCGCACGCGCGGTTGGACTAGCCAATGGGTCGAACCCCATCTCCATCGTCATCCCCTGTCATCGCGTCATCGGCGCAAACGCTTCACTCACCGGCTATGGCGGCGGAATTGCGCGCAAGCGCTGGCTGCTCGATCACGAGTCGCGAGCCGCCGGCGCGCCATGACACGGCGCGCCCACGCTGGCGGCGCCGCGCCGCCACGCGCGCCGCACCCGCCATCGACACGCCTGTTCGACGACGAGACCGATTGCGCGCGCGCCGGCGCGCGCGACCAGCTCGCCGAACAGGCCGTGGTGCTGCGCGGCTACGCGCTGGCGCGCGCAACCCGCTTGCTGGCGGCCGTGCGCATCATTCAGAGCACGGCGCCGTTTCGCTTCATGACGACCCCCGGTGGCCAAGCGATGTCGGCGGCGCAAACCAATTGCGGCGACCTGGGGTGGGTGAGTGACGCGCGCGGCTATCGTTATGTGCCGAGCGACCCCGCGTCAGGGCGGCACTGGCCACCAATGCCCGATACCTTTCGAACGCTCGCGCGCGAAGCGGCGGCGACGGCCGGATTCGACCGGTACGAGCCCGATGCGTGCCTCATCAACTGCTACG
>SCQX01000257.1 GCA_004298545.1 Candidimonas sp.
ATTGAAAATCACCATATTCGGCAGCGGCTACGTGGGCCTGGTCACGGGAGCATGCCTGGCCGATGGCGGCCATCAGGTGGTCTGCGTCGATGTCGACGCGGGCAAGATCGATGGGTTGCAACGGGGCGTCGTGCCGATCTATGAACCCGGGCTCGAGAACCTGATTCGGCGCAACCAGGCGGACGGGCGGCTGCGTTTCACCACCGATGCCGCCGAGGCCGTGGCATTCGGCCTGTTGCAGTTCATTGCCGTTGGCACTCCGCCCGATGAGGATGGCTCGGCCGACCTGCGCCACGTGCTGGCGGTTGCGCGTACCATCGGCGGGCACATGACCGATTACAAAGTGGTCGTGAACAAATCGACGGTCCCCGTCGGCACCGCGGACAAGGTGCGGGCAACCGTTGCCGCCGCGTTGAGCGAACGTGGCTTGACGGTGGCGTATGACGTTTGCTCCAACCCCGAGTTCCTCAAGGAAGGGGCGGGCGTGGAAGACTTCATGCGGGGCGCGCGCATCGTGGTGGGCACGGATTCCGAGCGTGTCAGGGCATTGCTGACCGAGTGTTACGCGCCGTACAACTGGAACCACGACAAGTTCATGTTCATGGACACGCGCGCGGCCGAGCTCACCAAATACGCCGCGAATGCCATGCTGGCCATGAAAATCAGCTTCATGAACGAAATGGCGAATCTGGCCGAGCATCTGGGGGCCGACATCGAGCAGGTGCGCCGCGGCATCGGCTCGGACCCGCGCATCGGTTACCACTTCATCTACCCCGGCTGCGGCTATGGCGGTTCGTGTTTCACCAAGGACGTGCGCGCGCTGGCGAGAACCGCGCGCGACGCAGGCTACGACGCCGAGATGCTGCGGGTGATCGAGGGCGTGAACGAGCGCCAGAAACAGACGCTGCTGCGCAAACTGGACCATGCATTGAACGGTGACCTGCGGGACAAGACCGTTGCTGTCTGGGGCCTGGCGTTCAAGCCCAACACGGACGACATGCGCGATGCGCCCAGCCGCGTCCTCATCGAGGGGCTCTGGGCCCGCGGCGCGTCGGTGCGCGCCTACGACCCCGAAGCACGCGCGGAGATGCTTCGCCTCTACGGCGCGCGTGCCGACCTCGCACTGTGCGAGCGCGCCGCGCAGGCGGTGGAGGGCGCCGACGCGCTGGTGATCTGCACCGAGTGGCATGAATTCCGCACGGTGGATTTCGCGTGGCTGGCGGGGGCGTTGCGGTCCCCCGTCATTGTCGACGGCCGTAATCTGTATGACCCCGACGAGGTACGCCGGGCCGGCCTGCGCTATTACGCCGTCGGCCGCGGCGATTCCCTGTCGCCGAATTCATAGGAATTCGTGGGGCTTTCCGCGGTCGGGCAGTGCGATACGCGTTTCGAATTTGGCGCGGTGCATGGCAAAGAACGTGCGCACGTTGCGCAGGTTTCTCTGCGACGTGAACAAACGGTGCGCCAGTGCGTCGTAGGCGGGCATGTCGGCCACCTGGATCACGATCACGAAATCGGGCCCGGGCGATACCCGGTAGCATTGCAGCACCGCCTCTTCCGCCACCATTGCCGCCTCGAACTGTTGTGCATATTCCGCGGTCTGGATGTCGAGTGTGACCTCGACCACCGCGGTCAGGGCGCTGCCCAATTTCGCCGGGTCGACGATGGCGACCTGCCTGGCGATGACACCCGTTTCCACGAGGCGCCGCACGCGGCGCAGGCAGGTGGGAGGCGATGCGTGCACGCGTTGCGCCAGCTGCTGGTTGGTCAGTGCGCTGTCGG
>SCQX01000258.1 GCA_004298545.1 Candidimonas sp.
ATAGTTTTTCCGCCACCACCACGAAGGACTGCAATTCCTGCAAGTCGAATTTGATGCGTGCCATGGAACAGTCATTGTGAAAATTGCAATATACGAACGACAGATCCGCACATAATACGCCCATGGAAACATCAATTCGCTGTGTTGTGCTTCGGGGTGGGACGTCACGGGGCTTGTATTTTCTGGCCGATGATCTGCCTGTGGACCGACTGCAGCGCGATCGCGTGCTGCTGCAGGTGATGGGCACGCCGCATGTGCTGCAAGTGAACGGGCTGGGTGGCGGCAATTCCCTGACAAGCAAGGTCGCCATCATTTCGCGATCCAAACGCCCCGGATGCGACGTCGACTATCTGTTCGCCCAGGTCGGAATCGAGCAGGCCATCGTGGACACGCGGCCCAACTGCGGCAACCTGCTCTCTGGCGTAGGGCCCTATGCCATCGAGGAAGGCCTCGTCGCTGCCCAAGACGGAGTGACGCGGGTCCACATCTACAACGTAAACGCCAAAACAGTCGTCGAAGCCGAAATCCAGACGCCAGGCAAGCGCGTGACCTAC
Source organism: Candidimonas sp. (assembly GCA_004298545.1). GTDB lineage: Bacteria > Pseudomonadota > Gammaproteobacteria > Burkholderiales > Burkholderiaceae_B > SCQX01. The sequence continues at coordinate 555 of SCQX01000258.1, forward strand.
GAGGGCAGCACACGTATCGACGGTGTCCCTGGGACCGGGTCGCCAATCATCCTGAATTTTCTGAACGTGCAGGGTGGAAGCACCGGGGCACTATTTCCCACGAGATCGAGAATCGACGACATCGACGGCGTCCAGGCCACCTGCATCGATGGCGCCATTCCCGTCATGATCGTGAGCGCGAAGGCGCTTGGCGTGGCCGGGAATGAGCCTGCAGAGGCCCTCGATGCGAACACTCCGCTGATGGAACGCCTGGAATCCCTGCGCCTTGAGGCGGGGCGTCGGATGGGTCTGGGCGATGTTACCGACAGCGTGATCCCGAAACCGGTGATCGCAAGCCCAGCCGGTCCAGGAGCGATACAGTCGCGCTACTTCACACCCCACCGCTGCCACAAGGCACACGCGGTAACCGGCGCCATTTCAGTGGCAGCAAGTTTCGCGATTCCCGGCACTCTCACCTACGGAATGTGCGCGGACCATGCAGACGACCGACAGATATCCATTCTCCACCCCGCCGGGCACATCGACATTGCCCTTGATGTCCAGTTCGACGGTGAACAAGTTCACATTGCACGGGCCGGCGTCATTCGGACCGCCAGAAAAATCATGAAGGGTACCGTCTTTCTGCACGAGACCCACGCGCTCGATGACATCGCCTCACTCGCGGACGAACCGAGCCACACCGAAGGAAAATAGTCGAGTCGCTTCCCGGCGCCATCGCCGACATTGACGTCACCAGGAATCGGCCAACAGTAAATCCAGCTGGCGCCTCAACGCCAAGTCAGTACAGGTAAAAAAATGAAGATTGAAATCGAGCAATTAAAGCTGCAATACGGAAAATTTACGGCATTGCACGAGTTCAACCTGAACATTCAGGACGGGGAGTCAATCGTTCTGCTGGGCCAGTCCGGCTGTGGCAAGACAAGCGCGATGCGCTGCGTCGCTGGATTGGAGCGCCCAACCCACGGCCGGATCACGATTGGCGACCAGACGGTATTCGACAGCACAGCAGGTATCAACCTGCCGCCCAACAAGCGCAACGTGGGCATGGTGTTTCAGTCTTATGCCATTTGGCCGCACATGACCGTCTTCGAAAACGTTGCCTACTCGCTCGTGACTCGCAAGACACCCAAACCAGAAATTCAAAAACGGGTCAAAGCGGTGCTGGACACCGTGGGGCTGAGTGCATTTTCCGATCGTGGGGCCAGCCTGCTCAGCGGCGGACAGATGCAGCGGGTCGCGCTTGCGCGCAGCGTGGTCATGGAGCCGGGCGCGTTGTTGCTCGACGAGCCGCTTTCGAACCTGGATGCCCGGCTGCGTGACCGCCTGCGCGTCGAATTGCGCGAGCTGCAATTGCGGCTGGGCCTGACGTGCATCTACGTCACGCACGACCAGAGCGAAGCGTTTGCATTGGCCGATCGCATCGCCATCATGCAGGGAGGAAGGATCGTCCAGTTCGATACGCCTCAAAATATTTATTCCAATCCACGCACCGCAAAGATCGCCGATTTCCTGGGCGTCTCGAACGTATTCCCGTGCGAGGTCGCCAAAGAGGACTCAGGACGGTGCGCCGCCCACCTGTCCGGTTACGGCGTCACGGTCCACTCAAGCCTGCCTCTTTCATCCCACGAAGGCGCGCTGAGCCTGTGCGTGCGCCCAGAAAATTTCTCGGTCGAAGCCGCCGACAAACAGCCTGCGGCCCCAACGACGAATCAATGGCTAGGCAACATCGTCGTCACGAGCTTCCAGGGTGGGCAGGTCCAATACGTCATACGGCTTGATAACGGGCCAGAGATCAGCGCGATCCAGCCAACCTTTGACCGCGCCCTCCTCAACAACGGTGACCGGGTGTCTGTCACGCTCGACCCTTCAGCGGCGCAAATCCTGCAAGCGGAGCTGGCGTCATGAAGACAGGGGATGCCCCACGAAACTACTGGCGCGACCACGTCCCTGTCGCCGGCATCAGTTTCGTATTGTTCGTCCTGTGCTTCATTCCGGTCATTCTGGTGACTTGGGCATCGTTGTCGACTGCAGTCCCGCGTCCTGGCAACTCGACACTGGGCCACTTCACCCTTGCCCATTTCGTCTCGCTGATCACACCCAGCGCAGCAACCGCGTTTC
>SCQX01000259.1 GCA_004298545.1 Candidimonas sp.
GGCCGATCTCGTCGTGACCGGCGACGATGACCTGCTGGTTCTGCGGCGTTACGCCGACATCGAGATCATTACCGCCGCGGCCGCCATCGCGCGGATTCGCAACGCGCGCCAGAGCGCCGATCCGTAACTCGGCTCGACCTTATTCTTTTTAGCGGCTAAACACCAACCCCGACGTTCGGGCCGGGGTTTGGGGAAGGCTTTTCTCTTTTTGATAATACAATCGGCGAAACGCTTGCGAAACCGCGCAAACCTCAACATCTCAATTCGAAACACCCGCAAAGCCCCGCTCCATATGGATTTTCGGTAATTCGTCCACTTCAGCAGCCACCTGTTACACTTTTTCGTGTAACGCGTCAAACCCAACACCCATAAGGGTTTTCAGCCGTTTTGCACGCATTTCGATGCGTGCGTAATGTCTGTGCCAGTCCAAGGGGAGTTTTCAATGTCGAACCACCACGAGCAAATGTCCGGCAGCCAGCCCGACCAGCCAGTCATACGACGAACATCGCGCAATCGTTGACGAATGGATGCAGCGTGTGATCGCCGGAATCAAGCAAATGCACTTGAGCGAGGACGGGCGCCTCCAAGTCGCGAAACGGCTCTTTTAGCAGCACCGCGACGGCCAGCAGCCCACGCCTGTCATCTTCCGCCAGGAGCCAGTGGGCTTCCGGCATAAAGGGGCCTGGACGTCTTCGGCGTAAAGGAGCCAAGAAGGGGGAACGAGCGTCTCGATCATGATGCTCATCGCCTGCTTAACTTGGGGGTGCGTGATCCCCAAGGGAGGCGGCGATGGGCCCACGGAGAATTGAGATGCACCAATAGTACGATCAGCGATTTACTTCAAGTAGCATCCTTTCAAAGTCCTGCAACAAGTGTGCGCCCTTCACGTCATTGCCTTGCTTGTACGACGCGAAAGCATCCTCAAGATACCGCCTCAGTTGATTTAATAACGCATCGTCAGGAACTCGCTTTGCCACAAACTGCATGCCTTGTCGCAGTTCGTCAAACGCCTTCTCCAGCGTCAATTGCTCATCGTCACGCAGATAGTCTTCCTTCGGAAAACCATCCGGCGCATGCACAATGACCAATGACAGAAAGTCAACCAGTCCCTCAAAATTCTTAATCCATGCCATATTCACTCCAATCATTGCCCCGGCACCAGACTATACGAACCGCCAAGCTGAGTCGGTCGAACAATGGTGACATTGGAACCACCTGAGAATTTGTAGAAATCAGCAACTTGCGGCGTTGCCTGCCACTTGTAGCCGATAGTGCCATCCATGATGAGATTCGCATCCGGAATCCGAACATCGGGTATGCGATACAGGCCACTTCCTGACGGATCGCGTAGCCAGCGATTAAGCTGAATCGCTTCCCCTGACCCTTCCGCAATGCCTTCACTATCGAGCCAACGACTCATACGTATACGAGCGATTGCATCCGTCCTCTGGCCGATAATGGTGTCAGGCGACATTCCATCAGGAATAGCAAGGCGCCCCTTGGTGTAAGCGTCTTGCGTCGCTGCATAGGCTTCGTCGGTATATCGTTGATAGCGTGTAAGTGCCTCACCTGCAAATTCGTCCGCGCTCGCAAAGCGTCCATACTGACCAACACTCTCTGTCGCTTTACAGTTGCCCGATGCGTCCTGTCGTACCCAACACGCGTAAAGCCGGCAACCACGCGGCCCAGCGCGTCACCACGCACCCCGTTTATCCGATTTAAAGAGCGAGACCCCCGATGTGGGGTTTCAGGCCGTCAATTTTATCAGCCGCGATGCATCGTGTGCGCCGGTATGCGCACGATGCGCAGACCGGCTACCCCAGCCGGTTCCACCACGGGTAGCCAACGCGCTCGTAGTAGTCGCGCGCCATGCTGCGCTCGTCGGAACCGTTGCTGTTGTAGCCATCGGTGCGCGGAGCGGCCGCCCAACTGATGATGCCGGCCAGGTCGGCGACGAAGCCCCGCAACACGGTTTCCGGGGCGACGCCGTCTTCCTCGCACAGCTCGATGAACTCATCGGGCAAGCGCAGTGTAATCACGCGCTTTCTGCGCTTCGTTGCCTTCATGGCGTCTCGCCCTCATTTTCTTCGTGGACTTCGGCGTCGAGGGTCGCCAGCAGTTCGTCCAGTTCGGCGGCCGTGTCAGTTGCTGGCAAGCCCTCTCCCGCCAGCGCCGCATCGAGCGCGGCGTCGCCCGTCATGCCGCGCGGCCGGATCGGCTTGCCCGGATGGGTTGCGGTGTGGATGGTCTTCAGCATGCGGATGCTGACCTGGGTATAGATTTGCGTGGTGTCGAGCTTGGCGTGGCCCAGCATGGCCTGGATGTAGCGGATATCCGCGCCGTTCTCCAGCATCAAGGTCGCCATCGTGTGGCGGAACAGGTGGCAGGAGCCGCGCTTGCCGATCTTCGCGGCGTCGATGTACTCGCGCACCATTTGGGTCAACCGGATCGGCGCGAAGGCTTCGCCCAGGTGCGTGAGGAACAAGGTGTCGTCGTCCATGCCCGTCGCCAGCTCGGGGCGCACGTCGGCCTTGTACTTGTCGATCCAGGCCAAGGCCCGTTCGCCAATCGGGATCAACCGATCCTTGCGCCCCTTGCCTTCTCGGATCATCACCGTGCCGCGCTCGGTGTCCACGTCGTAGCGCTTCAGGTGCAACAGTTCGGAACGGCGCATGCCGGTGCTGTACAGCGTTTCCATGATGGCGCGGTCGCGCAGGCCGGTGGTCGTCGTCACATCGGGCACGGCCAGCACGGTTTCCGCTTCGGCCTGGCTCAACACGTAACGCGGCAGGCGGTGGCCCAGGCGCGGCAGCTCGATGTCGGCGGCCGGGTTGTAGAGAATATGGTTCTGCTTCGCCAGCCACTTGAACCAGGCGCGCACGGGCACCAGGTGCGTGTGCTGGCTGTGAATGGTCAGGGGTTCGCCGTTCTTCTTGCGGCGCAGGAACAGGTAGCGCTGGTAGCTTTCCAGGATCGGCTTGGTGATGTCGTGCGGGCGCGTCAAGCCGCGCGTGTCGCACCAGGCGATGAAGGCGCGCAGGTAGAAGTCGCGCCCCTCAATGGTGTGCGCCGAGTAGTGGTGATCGGCCAGCCAAGCCAGGAAGCGCAACAGGTAGTAGTACAGGCTGTCCGGGTCGCGCAGATCTCCGACCGCAGGCTTGGGCTTGTGGACGCCTTTTCGTGGCATGTCGGCTTACTCCTTGCCTGCCGCTTGGGCGGCTACGAGAAAGGCAGACGGCTGGGTACGATACGATCCGCCGCGTGGAACATGCAGATAGGCGTTTTCGGGATTGTCGCGGTCGGTATCGTTGCAAGTCGCATCGCTGCTGGCGTTGCGAACGATTTCACCCCCCCGCGTTGCCGCCGCGATGGGGCCACTTTGAGGCCGCGATCCCCCCGCGACGTCGCCCTTATCCCCCCGCGAACTGGCCGTCGTAAGCGTGGCCGCATCGATCAACCCCATCAGGAAGGGCTGGCCCCGTTCCCCTTCGCCGCCGTAGGCCAGTTCGTACTGGCACACCTGACCGCGCCGGCCGCCTTGCTCGATCAGGTATTCCAGTTCGGCCAACCGACCCAGGTGGACGCGCAATTGCGTATCGCCCCAGCCGGTCAGCTCGCGCACCTGCCGGCGCGTGAAGTGGAAGTCGCTGCGCAACAGGCTCTGGCGGGCGCATTCGCTCCTGACCCAGCCGTGCAGGAGCGTCAGCAGTTTTCTGGTTTGCGGCGGCAGCTCATCGAGCGTGCGGCCCAGCACCTCGGCCGCCAGACGGTTGGCAATCGCAATGTCGCCCGGCTCGACCTCGATGTAATGCACTTGCTTGCCGCGATGCTCGACGGTTTTCACCTCGCGCTGGTACTGGTGCAGCAACGCGATGGATTTGATCAGGCTCAGGTACTTCATGTGGTCGCGCCGCGTGCGCGTCTTGTCGTCAGCGAAGCGGAGCTGGTCGGCGTACGGGTTCACCACCTTCAAGGGCTGTAGCAAGCGTTGGGCATTGTGGTGCAGGGTCTGCACCGCCTCGCGCCCCTCGTCGGCCAGCATGCCTTCCAAGGTCTGGCGTTTGCGCTGCAACGCATGGATGGCGCGCGTCTGCTCGCGGCTCTCGTTGACGGTCAGCACCACGCAGCGGTTCAGCAGCTCTTCGTCGATGTCGATGGCCGTGGTGGTCAGGAACAGCATCACCGGGCCTTCGACCTTATATTCGCGCGTAATCAGCAATCCCGTGTTGGCATCCTTGCCGGTCGAGGCCATCGTCACCTGGCCATCCGATTGCAGCAGCTTCAGGGCGTAGCTGGCTTGCGCCGCCCCTTCTTCCTCGGCAATGGCCAGGATCTTGTGTTTGAGGTTGGTTTCGCCCAGGTAGAACACGGACTGCCCCGTCATGGCCGAGTAGCGCACCTGCGCCTCGTCGGGCACCAGCGCCAGCACCGCATCCATCAGGCTGGATTTACCTGCCGCGCTCGATGACTGGATCAGCACCGCCAGCGGTTTGTCCAGTTGGCGCGAGACGGCAGCCAGATAGCCGACCAGCTTATTGGTTTCCTCGCCCACCACGCCCAGGGCGTCGAAGTCGGCGAGTATCCGCTCCATCAACTTCGGGTCTTTGAGCAGAGCCAGCGCGTCGGCGCGTTGCAGTGGGTCCATCGCCGGTATCTGTTCCCGCTGCGCAAGAGCGGCATGCAGTCGCTCAGCTTGCAGCGTCTCGAGGTGCAATAGGATGCGCCCGAGGTCGTGCTTGAGCACGTCTTCCGCTTCGCCAAGCTCCAAGCCGGCCTGCTTGACGTAGGCAGCGCGTGCCTTGGCCTGGTACAGATCGAGGCTATCGACGTGGAAGCCTTCGCCCAGCGGACGCAGCGGCGCGTCGGCCGGCGAATGCTCGGGCGCAGCGCGGCTGACCAGCAGGTTGACCTTGAGCGCTTCCGGGTTCAGCGGCTTGTTCCAGCCGCGCACGCGATAGCGCCGCTCGCCGTATTGCAACACCAGTTCGCTGTCGGTCCGCGTGACCAGGCCATCGACGGCCGGCGCCGGCGGCAAGGGGCTGACGATGCCCGGCTCGGGCAGCTCGACCAGTGACCCAGCCTCGTTCTTAGCCGCCAGGGCAAGTTCGGCCACGGCAGCCGGTGCTTGAACCGGCAAGGCGGCTAAGGAAGAAGGCTCCGACGCACTCCCGATCACCGCGCCATCCATCGCCACAGTGTGCAGCTCGGGCGCACGACCGTTGCCCAGCCATTGCGCTTTACGCACCAGCAAGGCCAACGCCTTGGCTGCCGGCTGCATCTTGAGCGCGTATTCGTTGGCGTCCATGCCCTTGGGGAACACGATTCGGAAGCAGTCGATGCCCACGGCCATCAACCGCTCGGCCAACACCATCGCCGCGTCGTCGCCGGCCTTGTCGCGGTCATAGGCGATCAACACGCGCTGGATGCCGTGCCGCTGGAAGACGGTCAGGTGGTCGGGCGTAAAACCGTTCACGCCATAGCTGGCGGTGACGTTGCGCAGACCATGCACCCAGAAGGTCATGGCGTCGATCAGCGCTTCGCACAGGATCACTTCGCCATCACTGGCGGCAAGCCCGGCCTCGTTCCACACGCCGGCATGCGCGCCAGGCAGATACAAATGATAGGCCGTTCCCTGTCGCAGGTTATCGCGTATCTTGCGGCCGTACACCTCGTGCACCTGACCGTCCAGCCCGATCACAGGCACCACCAGCGAGCCGTTGAAGTGCTCATGGCCGCTCTCGCGCATCAACCCCACACGTTGCAATTGCCCGCGTATTTCGGCACCGGATTTGATCTGCTTGGCCGGCAGGTTGTAGCCCAGCGTACGGTTGGCATAGCCAAGCTGGAAGTGGACGATCAGCTCCGAATGGCTTAACCCCCGCGCCTTCAGGTATTCCTGAGCCTCCGGGCTTTGCTTCAAGGTGTCGTGGTAATAGGCCAGCACGCGCCGCAACAGCGCTTGGCGCTCGACGCCGGGCAGGTCGGGCACGACCTCGTCCGCCGGGATCACCGGCAAAGCGGCTGAGGGAAGAACGGGGGCCGGCGGTGCTGCGCCGAGTTCTGTGCGCAGCTTTTCTACAGCGTGGCGGAAGCTCACCTTCTCGAACTTCATCACCCAATCAATCGGCCCGCCCGCCGCGCCGCAGCCAAAGCAGTGAAACAGGTTCTTCCCCGGCGTCACGATCAGGCTCGGCACCGCATCCTCGTGGAACGGGCAGCGGCAGGCGTAGTCTTTTCCCTGCCTTTTAAGCTCGATGCCGCCCGCTTCGATCAACCGAACCAGCGATACATCCGATTTGAGGCGGGCCAGTTCGGCTTCCTGAACGCGGGCCATTTCCGTGTTTTCTCTCGACGAAGTCTATACATCCATTTGCTAAATAATCTTCAGTACGGCACACTATACATCCAATGTATTTTCGTCAAGCCACAGGATTCCATGCCCACCAACACCTTCGTAAACTCCTCCCATCTCCTTGGGACGATTTCGATGGTCAAGCGCATTCATTCAGGCAAGCACGACGACCCCGCCAGCCCATTCGGCGAGCGTCTGGCTGCCCTGCGCAAGGCCGCCGGCTTCACGCAAACCGAACTGGCCGCCGAGTTGGGTATCTCGCAGCGCATGGTGGCCTACTACGAGAGTCCTCAGGCCGCACCGCCGGCCAATCTGCTGCCCGACATCGCCAATGCCCTCGGCGTCTCGATCGACGAACTATTCGGCCGCGGCGGCAAGCGCCGGCTCGCCAAGCAGGAGGGCGACAGCCGGCTGCGTCGCCGCTTGCTCGCCATCGAGAAGCTGGAACCGGCCGAGAAGCGTCAGGTGCTGCAACTGCTGGATGCGTTCATCGAACGCGGCCAGTTCAAGCGCCAAACCGAACAGAATCCCGCGTAATGGCCGGCCAGTAGCCGGCGGCTAAGGAAGGAACACAATGACCACCCTGGAAGTAACCCTGAATCTGCCCGACCGCCTCGCGCGTGAAGCCCAGGCCGCCGGTCTGCTCACGCCCAAGGCGCTCAGCGGATTGCTCAAGGACGCCATGCGCCGCCGCGCCGCACAAGCGCTGCTTGAAGGCGCCGAGCGCGCCAGCGACGCCGGCAGCAAGCCCTTATCGATGCGCCAACTTCAGGCCGAAGTCAACGCCGTGCGCAAGACCCGGCGCCGCGCCTCGGCCACATGAGGCCGGCACGCCTCGTCGTCGATACCAACGTCCTGGTCTCTGCCATGCTCTGGCGCGGCGTGCCGGGGCAACTGCTCGCACTGGCCGACGAGCACGGTATCCGCCTTTACACCAGCCGCGTCTTGCTCGATGAACTGCACGACGTCCTGCATCGGCCCCGCCTTGCCAAACCGGTCGCCGCAACCGGCCACAGTGCCGACCAGATGGTCGCGCACTATCGCCGCATCGCCACCCTGGTCAACGCCCATCGGCTCGCCGCGCCGGTATCGCGTGACACCGATGACGACGCCGTGCTCGCCTGCGCCGTCGCCGCGCAGGCCGATCTCGTCGTGACCGGCGACGATGACCTGCTGGTTCTGCGGCGTTACGCCGACATCGAGATCATTACCGCCGCGGCCGCCATCGCGCGGATTCGCAACGCGCGCCAGAGCGCCGA
>SCQX01000260.1 GCA_004298545.1 Candidimonas sp.
GTGCCGGTTACGCACAGCACGATGACATCGGCCGCCTGCGCGATTTTCGCCATGCTGTCGGTCTGCGCCGCGCCCTGGTCCAGCAGATCGTCGACCGGCTGATTGCCGGGGTGCCTCAATAGCGTGAGGGTGTAGCCGTGCTTGAGGATGTTCGAGGCTATGCCGTGCCCCATCAGCCCCACGCCGATCATGCCCACTGCCGCGATAGCCCCGTTGATCATTTGATGTCCCCTTGTTGACCAGCTGAGCCAGTCAGTTATCCATTCACTAATGGTATCGCGGTGCTTGGTGCATCAAGCGTAATTCCCGGGCGCGGGAAGCCCGGATGGCCCGGACGCGGCAACTATATAGTTGGGGCGGTGTTCGACGAATCCGGTTTGCGTCATCCTTCGAGGGGCACCGATTCGCGGTATGGCTGCTTTCGCGCTCGTCTGTTTCTCAGAATGTAAGCGAACAATTGAACGGCGAGCAGCAGTGCGCAGGCCACCAGGAATCCCGCGCTGATCGGGTGTTCCACGAACACCGCCAGATGCCCATGCGACAGCAGCAGGGCGCGGCGAAAGTTCTCTTCCATGATGGGGCCGAGCACATACCCGAGCAATATGGGCGCGACGGAGAAATCGAGGTAGGTGAGAATGGCGCCGACAATACCAAATACTAATACCTCGCCCACTTCGAACAAACTGTTCTGGGTGCTGAAGCAGCCCACGGCGATGAAGAACATGGCGGAAGGAACCAGGTACCGATAAGGGACTCGCAGCAGCTTCACCCATACGCCAATCAAAGGAACATTCAGCACGATCAGAAGCAGGTTGCCGATCCAGAAGCTCGCGATGAGGCCCCAGAAAACGTCGGGGTGGGCTGTGATGAGTTGCGGCCAGGGTTGTATGCCCTGTATGAGCAGCGCGCCGAGTATCAGCGCCATCATCGGGTCGCCCGGGATGCCGAGGCTCATCGTGGGGATGAAGTCGACTTGGCTTTTCGAATGCCCGGCGGCTTCGGGGGAGGCGACACCTTCGATGGCCCCCGAACCAAAGCGGCCCGGGGTTTTCGAGATTTTCTTCTCAAGCGCGTACGCCACGAATGTGGTGATGGTTGGGCCCGTGCCCGGCATCGCGCCGAACAAGGTGCCTACGAATGTGCCACGCAGCATTGGGAAGAATGATTTTTTCAATTCCTCTTTTGAAGGCAGCATGTCTCCGACCGCCACTTTCAGGCTGGAATCGGTTGCTGCCATGTGATTGATGTGCAAGAGGAATTCGCTCACACCAAATAGGCCCATCGCAAGCGCCACGAGATCGACGCCGTCCTGCAGATTCAGCAGGTTGAATGTATAGCGCATCGTGCTTGTATTGGGATCGGTGCCGACTATGCCCAGCACCAGCCCCACCAATGTCATGGCGATGCCCTTCGTGGCCGAGCCGCCCGCCATCGTGGATCCCGCGATGAGGCCCAACAGCATGATCGAACAGAGCTCGGCGGGCCCGAACTTGAAAGCCGCCTCGACCAGCAGCGAGGACGCGAACACCATGGTCAGGATACCGACGGATGCTGCGAAGAACGACGCCATCATCGCAATACCAAGCGCGGCGCCGCCGCGGCCCTTACGGGTCAGTGGATAGCCGTCGAGACAGGTTACCGCGTGTTGCGGATGTACCGGCAGATTCAGAAGAATGGCGCCGATCGCCCCACCGTACATCGATCCGTAGAAAATGCCCGCCAGCATCAAGATGGCTGCCACCGGATGCATGACGTAAGTCAATGGCAGCAGGATCGCCATGGCGGCAACCGAGCCAAGCCCCGGGAGCACGCCGATCAGGTTGCCGGTGACCACGCCGAAGACGCACCAGACCAGGTTGTGCGGCTCTAGAGCCACGCCGAAGCCGTACAGCAAGCCGGATAATGAAGCTTCCATTAAGCTGGATTCCAGATCAGTAGCGGGAACTGCAGCTGCAGCAGCCACCAGAACACGACGGCCGCCACAATACTCATTGCAACGGCCAAGACCAAAGCGGCCTTGATGGAGTTCTTGCGGTCTCCGATGGCCGTGATGAATACGATGGCGAATGTGGCCGGCAGCAGGCCCGTGTGTTTTCCCAGGATGATGAAGGCGACGATGCCACCCAATATGCACAGCCAACCGCGCCATTGCGGTTTCTCGTTATGGATGGTTGCGCCCCCGCCGCCCAGGCCCTGAACGGTGATGGCGATGCCGGTAAGCACCAGAAGCGCGCCCACCAGAGCCGGGAAAAAACCCGACCCCATGTCCCGTAGCGACCCGATGCCGTACTTTGTCGCCGTGGCCGCCACCGCCAGGCCGAACAGAACGATCAGCATGCCACCGTAGTAGTTCTTATTTATGCCGTCCCTGTTTTTCCGCACCGCCATTTCTCCTATTGGAGTGCTTTCTCCGGCGAAGCCAGTCAGCCCGCCGTGAGGTACTCTGGATTCAATTTGCACACGTCGTCGCAACCCAGCAGTGCCTGGTTGACATCGATTTCCTGTTTGAGCACCGCCAGTGCCTTGGCCGCCAGCACTTGCCCGCCCGCGGCGAGCCCATAGAGTACGGGGCGACCGCAGAATGCGGCGTTGGCGCCAAGCGCAAGCGCTTTGAGCACATCAGTGCCGCGTCGAATGCCACCGTCTATGATGAGCGTCATCCCGGTGGCTTCGGTGGCGCGTGCGATGTCTGGCAGCGCATCCAGCGACGCGATCGCGCCGTCCAGTTGTCGGCCCCCGTGGTTGGAGACGAATATCCCGTCGACGCCGATGGAATGCGCCATTCGCGCGTCTTCCGGCCGCAGAATGCCTTTGAGAACGAGAACTCCCGGCCATCTATCACGAATATGGCGAATGTGTTCCCAGGTCATCGCCGCCCGCCCGGCGCGGTGATCATCTTTCACTGATTGAATGATCGGGCCGCCGCGCTCGGCGGTGAAGTTCTCGAAGTGTGGGATTCCCTGGCGCAGCAAGGTCTTCCCAAAAGTGCCCAACAGCCAGCGTGGGCGCGCCAGGCCGCTAGTCACGAGGCGCAAGCTAGGGCGCAGCGGCAAGCTGAAGCCATTGCGCAGTTCGTTCTCGCGGATCGATGCGATTGGCACGTCGACCGTGATCACCAGCACGCGAATGGCCGCTGCGTCGACACGCGCGAGCAGTGGGTCGATGACATCGTGGCGCGCGGGCAGATAAGCCTGGTACCAAGTGTCGGGATTGATGGTGACGATGCGCTCGAGCGGTACTGTCGATGCGGCGCTGAGTACGAATGGCACGTTTGCGTCATGGGCCACGCGGGCCAGGATGCAATCGCCGTCGAAACGGCAGAGGGCGACCGCTCCCATGGGGGATATGCCCAGGGGCGCCGCGTAATCCGCACCGAACAGATGGATGCTCTGCGATCGATTCGACATGCCGCGTAATGGTCTGGGTAGGAAGCGCCAGTGAGCATAGGCGTAGCGATTGGCTTCCAGTGACGAATGATCTTCGCTGGCGCCGCTGACATAGCCGTAGACGCTGGACGGCAGGTACCGGCGGGCACCCCGCTCGAGATCGGCGATGGACAGGACGGAATGCGATCTCATCGCGGCGACCAGCGGTCTATCGCAACGTCAGCGGACCGCGATGTGATTGCTTCGAATCACATTTCCCCAAAGTGTCGACTGTGAGTGGAAAAGGGTTTCGAAGTCGGCCAGTGAACCGCCCAACGGCTCGACATTTTGGTGCGCGAATATTTCGCGCACATCCTTGGACGCTATCGCTTTATTGAGCGCGGTGTTGAGTTTCGTCAAAATAGGCTTCGGGGTACCCGCCGGGGCCGCCAGTCCAAACCAGACTGACACTTGGAACCCTGGATATCCTTGCGCGGCGATGGTTGGCACATCGGCGGCGAACGGCGAGGGCTTCAAGCTCGTTACGCCCAGTGCGCGGAGTTTACCGGCCTTCACCAGTGGTAAAACGTTTGGCGGCTGATTGAATACGGCGTCCACCTGGCCCGCCAATATGGCATTCATCATTGGCGCGCTTCCTTTGTATGGAACCTGCAGTACCTTGATATGTGCGGCGCTTTCGAAATATGCCACCGCGAGCTGTGTGGAAGTACCGGTGCCCGAGGTGGCGAAGCTGATCTTGCCGGGTGAGGCTTTCGCCGCCGCAACCAGATCGCCCACGGTTTTGTAGGGGGAATTCGCGCGTACGGCCAACACATCCGGTGTCTGCGCGCCGAGAATGACGGGCACGAACGCCTTTTGCGCGTCATAGGGGAGTTTCTTGTAGAGAAATTGATTGGCCACCAGCGGAAAGCCAACCACCGTCAGCGTATAACCGTCGGGCGCGGCGCGCGCTCCCAGCGCGGTGCCGATAACCGTACCCGCTCCGGCCTTGTTTTCAACGATGACGGATTTCCCCCAATCCTTTTGAAGCTCTCGTGCGAATACGCGCGCCATCGTATCGTTGAAGCCACCTGGCGTATACGGCACAATGATGGTGACCGTTCGGTCTGGATACGTGTTGGTTTGTGAGTTGGCGTATCCCGGCATTACCCAAACGGCGACAGCGGAGATCAACCCCAGTAGGGCGGTCCTTCTTTTCATGTAGCCTCCTTTTTCCGAATGTACTGGGGTGAACGCCACAGGGAGTGGGGATCGTGAATCTCGTTCCACGGTCCGCTGGCGTGTGCTTGCCGAAACACCGCCCGTCCATGTCCACGGGTATGATACGTCGGCGTAATTCGCGATTGTCCGCTTGAAGTAAAACGAATTTACCAACAAGTCTTTTTTTCTGTTGGGCCGATAGAGCCGGCGGAAATGGAGTTTAAACGCGCGACCAGACCTCCGCCCGCCGCTCGCGCCATCATCGTCCACACCCTATATCCATATAGCTTCAAAATATAGATGGCATGGAGAACCACGGGTTATGCTTATGTACACGCATGATTCGTCGTCCTTCCCGTAGGGTTCCCCATGTTGCCATGCCACCGGCTTTTATTGGCCGTCACCTTGACGTTTTCTTTTGCGATCACTGCCTACTCCGCCCCCAAAGTTGTCGTCGGTTATATGCCGATCATGGCCGATGCGCAGGCATTCGTGATTTTGGGCGGACAGACCCGGCAGACGCCGCTGGCGGGCGCGAAGTTGATTGAGTTCCAGGACGGCCCCGATATCGTGCAGGCGATTCTTGCCGGGCAGGTCGAAGTTGCGTACCTGGGCGTCGGGCCGACCATGGTCGCGCGCGCCAAAGGGGCGGATATACGCATCGTTGCCGCGGATGATATTGCCAGCGGTGGCTTGGTCGCGGTCGGCGATCTTGCCCACTATTTCGAGTCCGGCAGTGCGCAAACCGCGTTCGCGCGATTCACCAAGGACAAAGGGCGAAAGCCGGTGATCACAACATTTCCGCGCGGGTCGGTTCCGGGTGCGGTGTTGCAATATTGGCTGCGGAAAGTAGTCGATGTGGATCCGGCCAGCGTCAACATCATTTATCAGGGGGCGGCCCAGGCCCAGCAGTCGCTGCTGACCGGGGCGGCCGATGCCGGTGTCATTCCAGAGCCCACGAGCACCATCGTCACAATGCGCCGGCCCGATGCCAGAGTGGTCGTCGACAGCGCGGCCATGTTTCCGAATCAGCCGGGGGCGGTGCTCGTGGTCAGCGAAAAGCTGATTCGACAGGATCCGGCGTATATCGAGGCGCTGGTTGCCGCGCAGATCGAGGCAACGGCGCTTCTGCGCGACCACCCCGAACAGGTTGTGCCCGCCGTGCGGAAGTACATGGGTGGTGGCCGTCTGCCGGCCGATGTCGTCCTCCAGTCGCTTCGGAATACCCATGGAAGTTTCACCGCCGATCCTCACCAGGAAATCGAGAGTACGAAAAAGCTGCACGATTTCCAGGTGGAACAGGGCACGCTGACAAGTCAGCTGAACGTCAATGAACTTTTCGACACGCGCTTCTACGATCGCCAGGGCAAGTAAGGCGATCCCGTCCCGGAAGGGGCCCGGTTCCTGGTCGGCGTTCTTCATGACCCGGCGCACGGGGCGCGCCTGTTATGGGCTGTTGGGTGTCGTCATTTTTGTGGCGCTCTGGCGCCACGCCGAGACCACCGGGTGGGCGGCGCGCGGAACGATTCCCGACCCGTTCGCGATCCCGCGCGCTTTCCTGGCCGAATGGCGCGCCGGGCGGCTGCTGCCGGCCGTGGAATCAAGCCTGGTGCATTACGTCTGGGGATTGTCGTTGGGGACTACGCTTGGGCTGGCGTTGGGGGCATCCACCGCACTGTCGCGGCACGCCAATGCGCTGTTGGCCTGGCTCATTCGCATTTTGCGGCCGATTCCGCCGCTGGCATGGGTGGTGTTTGCCATCGCGTGGTTCGGTGTCAGCCATGCGGGCGCGGCATTCGTCATCTCGATCGGCGCTTTCTGGACCAATTATTTCACGACGTACTCGGCTGTCCAGGGGGTCGACCCCAGATATTACGAGCTTGCGCGGGCGTTTCGCCAAGACGGCTTCACGTCGCGGTTGTTCGGTGTCGTGCTTCCGGCGGCCGCGCCGGGCATCTTCGCGGGCGTGCGTACGGGTGTCGGTGGCGCCTGGATGGCGCTCATCGCGGCCGAACTCCTGGGTGTGCAGGGGATGGGGCAGGAAATGAACGCGGCCGCGGGGGTGGGGGCTTATGACATCGTAGCCGTCTACATGCTGATCATCTCCGTGATCTATACACTGTGCGATGCGTGTTTCGTGCTGTTCGAGAAGAGGGTTCTGCGGTGGCGTCCGTCCTGAGGCTTGAAGGGTTGCGTTATGCCTATGGTCAATCGACTCAGCCCGTTTTCAGCGATCTGAACCTGTCGGTCGACGCCGGTGAATTCATCGCCGTGGTTGGCGGCTCGGGCGTGGGTAAATCCACGCTGCTGCGCTGTGTGGCGGGCCTCATCCCGCCTTCCTCGGGACGAATCAAGCTCAACATCAAGCAGGGGGTCGCCAATCGCCGTACGGCGTTCGTGTTTCAAGATGCGCGTCTGCTGCCGTGGCGCCGGTTGCGCAACAACGTGGCGTATGGCCTCAGGGGGTTGAAGCTGACGCCGGCGGAACGCGATGTCAGAATCGATGAAGTGCTGGGGCTGACCCTCATCGACGATTTGGCGCGCCGTTGGCCGTATCAGCTTTCGGGGGGGCAGATGCAGCGCGCCGGAATTGCCCGGGCACTTGCGGTTCATCCCCAGTTATTGCTGATGGATGAACCGTTCAGTGCCGTGGACGCCCTGACACGCCAGAAGCTGCAGGATGAATTGTTGAGTATTTGGCAGCGCACCCACAATGCCGTGATGTTCGTCACGCACGACATTGAGGAAGCGGTGTATCTTGCCGACCGGGTGATCGTCCTGGCGGACCGCCCGGCGCGCATCCAGCTGGATCAGCGCGTCGATCTGCCACGGCCGCGACAGCGCGACAGTACCGCGCTTCAGCAGCTTGCGCATTTCGTCGCACAAAAATTGTAGGGTGAACAGGCGGATCGTCGCGTGGATGACGGAATGGTGGTGGAGCAATCGATGAATTGGTCGATTGACCGTTCATGACGGCACCGCAAATGCCGACGCGCACCTCATATTATCCATAGGGCTTCAAAGTATGGATGGCTTGAGAAATCACGGGTTATGCTAATGCATGCGCGTGTACACGCGTGATCCGTGGTTCCTTCCGCAGGGTTCCCATGTTGCCA
>SCQX01000261.1 GCA_004298545.1 Candidimonas sp.
CGGGCCACTGGCGGGGGCGAGGCGTTCCCTGCGGGAGCGCCTCGCCGCGCTGATGCTGAAAGGGTCGCTCGCGCGTCATCTGGTGCTGCGCCTGGTACCCGCGCTGGTGGCATTGATCGTGCTCGACCTGATCGTCACCTGGGTGGTCACGCGCAGAGCCGGCCTCGATGCGCTGGTGCTGCGTGAAATCTTCTGGACGATGATCGTCAGCCAGGTTCTGCTGGTATCGTTGTTCGCGTGGGTGCTGATCTCGGGCGTGCGTTCGGGGCTGCGGTCCATCAACCGTTTGTCGCGGGAAATCAGCGCGCGTTCGATCGACGACCTGCAGCCCCTGGACATTACCGGTTTGCCCGCCGAGGTGGCGCCCGTGGTGACCCATTTCAACGATCTGCTGGTACGGCTCGATGATTCCATGCAGGCGCAGAAGCGCTTCATCGGCCATGCGGCCCATCAGCTCCGAACGCCCCTCAGTGGATTGAAGCTGGAATCCGAACTGATGCTGGGGCGCCCTTTGCCCGACGATGTGCGGGTGCGCGCAGAGCGCATCAAGTCGGTTACCGATCGCATGATACGTCTTGGTCAGCAGTTGCTGGTCCTGGCGCGTGCCGATTCGTCCACGCGCCCCCAGGATAGTTTCGTCAGGACGGATCTGTGCGAATGGACGCGCATCAGCGGGTCGGAATGGATTGCTGCGGCGCGTCTACACAAGATAGACATGCAGTTGTTTGCGCCCGATGAACCGGTGTGGATCGATGCCGATCCGCTGCTGCTCGAGGAACTGCTGGGCAATCTGGTCGACAATGCCTTGCGCTACGGTGTCGGTGCGCAGCGGATTGCGCTGAGAGTCACCCCCAATCCGCCGTCGCTGGTGGTCGAGGACGACGGGCCCGGCATTGATCCGGCGGATAGCGATCGGGTGTTCGAGGCTTTTTATCGGTCGCCGAAAGCGGAGAAAGCCGGCTCGGGCCTGGGGCTGGCGATCGTTCGTGAAATTGCGCGGGCCCACGGTGCGTGGTGGAGCTTGCTGAGCCGACCCGACTTTCCTGGAACCCGCATCCGTGTCGTGTTTCCAGGGCCGCGCATCGGCACCAAGTTGACCAGGCGGGAAGAGTGACGCGAGGGATGGCGAAGACGGCCGAGGGGAACGACACTTCCGAGTCGAAACATACGACAGGCGCCGCGGTGATCGTGGGAGCCCTGGGGGTCGTGTTCGGCGACATCGGCACCAGCCCGCTGTACACCATCAAGGTGTCGCTGACGGAGTACGGCACGCCCGATCACGAACACATACTCGGTGTGTTGTCCGTGCTGTTCTGGTTGCTGATGCTGGTTGCATCGCTGAAATACATTACGCTGATGCTGCGCGCCGACAATCGGGGCGAGGGCGGCACGCTGGCGCTCATGGAACTGGCCGTGCGTGGCGTGGTGGGGCGGCGCAAAACGATCTTGACCGTGCTAGGGCTGATTGGCGCGTGTCTGTTCTACGGCGACAGCATGATCACGCCGGCGATCTCCGTCTTGTCGGCAATCGAGGGCATCAGCGTGGTGTCCCATCAGCTCGATCACTGGATCGTGCCGCTGTCGGTGGCGGTTCTGGCCGGCTTGTTCCTCATCCAGTCGCGCGGCACGGGAACGGTGGGCCGGCTGTTTGGGCCCATCATGCTGCTGTGGTTCGCGACGCTTGGAGTGCTGGGCGCGTGGCGCATCTTTTTGACGCCGAAGATTCTGCTGGCGCTCAATCCAGTCTACGCCTGGCGGATCATCGAAGACGTGCCGTGGCAGACCTTCCTGCTGCTGGGCGCCGTCGTGCTGGCGCTCACCGGCGCCGAAGCCTTGTATGCCGATATGGGGCACTACGGGCGCACGGCGATCCGCCGCGCGTGGTTCATCGTCGTCATGCCTGGGCTGGTGCTCTGTTATTTCGGCCAGGGCGCGGTGCTGATGGCGGATCCGGCGGCGATCGCCAACCCATTCTTCTTCCTTGCCCCGTCGTGGGGGTTGGTCCCTCTGGTGGCGCTGGCAACGGTCGCCACGGTCATTGCCTCCCAGTCGGTCATCTCGGGCGCGTTTTCCGTCACTCGGCAAGCGGTGCAGCTCGGGTTCTGGCCGCGCATGGCCATCTCGCACACCTCGGCGCGCGAAGAGGGGCAGATCTACATGCCCAGGGTCAACATGTTGCTGTTTCTGGCGGTGTTGATACTGGTGTTGGTGTTCCAATCCTCCGACCGGCTTGCCCAGGCCTATGGCTTCGCGGTCACGGGAACGATGCTGATGACGTCGCTGCTGGCCTTCTCGGTGCTGCCCAAGGGATCCCGGGGCCTGCGCCGGGCGCTATGGTGGCCGCTGCTCTTCGTGTTCCTGGTGACGGACGTGCTGCTGTTTTCCTCGAATGCCATGAAATTCTTCGACGGCGGCTGGCTGCCGATGTTCGTCGGCCTGAGCCTGCTGACACTGATGCTCACCTGGAAGCAGGGGCGCGAGAAAATGCATCGCAATCTGGCAGGCGATCAGCCGCCGCTGCGGACCTTCATGGAGAGTCTGGAGCAGTATCCGCCAACGCGCGTGGAAGGCACGGCCGTTTTCATGAGCATGATTCACGGCACGGTGCCGCCCGCGCTGTTGCACAATCTCAAGCACAACAAGGTGCTGCACGAGCAGGTTCTGTTCCTGACGGTGGAGAGCGCCGACGTTCCCTATGTGCCGTTCGATGAGCGGTTCGAGTTCGAACGCCTCAGCCGTTCGAGTTGGCAAGTGCTGGCGCGCTGGGGATTCAAGCAGGAACCCAACGTCCCGCAGGTGCTGGAGCAGGTTGCCCAGGCACATCCCGAGGTCAACCTGGAGCCGATGCGGACGTCATATTTTCTGTCGCGGCAGACGGTGATCGTCGTCAACCGCCTGCCGTTGCGCCAGCGCTGGCGCCGCAGCCTGTTCGCCTTCATGGCTCGCAATGCCGCGCGCAGCACCCGTTTCTACAAAATTCCACCGAACCGTGTCGTGGAAATGGGCATGCAACAAGAACTTTGAGCGTGCATCGCGGCGCCCGCCGCCGTCGATTGTGGTGTGCGGGCTGCTTGGACCCGCCCGGACTATTGCGGGTTGCCTGGCACGGTAATGGTTGTTTCGCGCAGGATGCCGCCACCGCCCACGCTGCCCTGGGTGCGGATGTCGCCCTGATCGGACATCAGCGCCATGCAGTCCTGCTGCTGATTCGCCGGAAGCGCCTTGCAGCGTGCGGTTTTATCGCCGGTATAGGTGGGTTCGCTCGTCAGCCCGCCGGTGCGGCGCGCCTGCAGGGCGGCTCCGGCCTCTTTCAAGCAGGTTGCGCGGCCTTCGTTGGATTGCCCGGAATTGCAATATTGCACGTCGGCCTGATAGCGTGCATCGGCGCCTTGCTTGGCGCTGTGAGGCGTGGCAGCGCTGGCGGCTGCCGCCGCGGTTGCCAGAAGCGCGGCGCCAACCAGACGCGCGACGCCGTGGCGCGATATGGGGGAATACAGAACTGTCATGAGAGATCTCCTTGGTCTGCATGGCTTCGAGCTTTTTCGGGCTCATCGGTCAGTATAAAAGGGTTGATGCCCCTAGCGTAACAAATTTTTTTTCCCACCGTCCAGCGCGCTGTCATGGTGTCGTCGCGGCGTCGTTATGGCGCGGCGTCCCGCTGGTCGGGCGCGTTGTCGTCGATTGCCGCATCGCGCCGATCGGCTGCCTGCATGAGCAGCATGGCGGTGACGGGCGAGGTCACGATTAGAAGAATAGGGACGAGAATCTCCTGAAAGAGCGGGTGCGAATCCGCGGTGAGCGACAGCAGGATCGAAGCGGCCGCCAGGAAAACGACGCCCAGCGTATTCCCGGTTGCCGGTGCGTGCATGCGGGCGCGGAATTCGTGGAATCGCAGCAGGCCAAGCGACCCCGTGAGCGTGATCAGACCGCTCAGGATAATGAGGAGGGCGGCCGGTATCGCTGCCCAGAGTGGCACCGTGTTCATGGCTCGATCACCTCCCCGCGCAGAAGGAATTTCGCCATTGCGGCCGAGCTGGCGAAACCCAGCACGCTCATGAGCAGGGCGATGTCGAAGTACAGATCGGTGCCCAGGCGCAGCCCCAGCGCGAGAACGGTCAGCATCCCGTTGATGTACATGGTGTCGAGCGCGAGCACGCGGTCGGTGAGTGTGGGGCCGCGCAGCAGGCGCCACGCCGCGCAAGCCAGGCCAAGCCCGAAACAGACCACCCCGAATGCGGTGGCCCAATCGATCAGATCGATCATTCGAAAATCTCCTTCAATGGTCGTTCGTAGCGTTGCCGGATGGTGCGCACCCATGACGCCTCATCGTGCAGGTCCAGCACGTGCAGCGTCAGCGTGTAATCGTCCGAAACCCCTACCCAGACAGTCCCCGGCGTATAAGTGATGATGCAGGCCAGGACCGCCAGCGCGTTCGGGTCGCGCAGCGCCAGCGCGATCCGCACGAATCCGGGCCGCGGCCGCGTGCGCGGCCCCGCCCAGACGAACCGCGCCACGATCAGGTTCGATTTCACGACGTCGAGCGCGACAATTCCCAGCAGGCGCAACATGCTGAGCGGCCGCCGTGGGAATGCGTGCGGCGTTCGTAGTGGCGCCGCGGCGGTCGTCAGGACGATGGACAGCGCGGTGCCCAGCGCGATATCCGCGGGCGTGACTGGTTCCTCGAGCAGCAGCCAGATGGCGAGCAGGCAGAGGGGCATGGCCGCGCGGCGCAGGTATCGCTTCATTGGGATTGCGCCCCCGCGCCCGGCACCGCCGCGCCGCGCGGCGCCAGGACGGCGTCGATGTAGTCGCTGGGGTGATCGAGTGACAGGGCGGTGTCCTCGAGGTACACGAGCGCGGGTTCGGCCCATACGGTGAGGGCGATGCATACGGCCACCAGTACGGCCACCGGCGCGGCTTCGGCGGGGTGCAGGCGGGGAACGGTAATGGTGTCGGTCCCCCAGAACAGCTGAACGCCCGCTCTGCACAGTGCGACGACCGCCGCCAGCCCCGACACCAGCAGGGTTGCGAACAACAGCCAGGCGTTCCACGATGTCGCCGTGCCACCGGGGGGGTGCAGCAGTGTCGACAGTAGTGCGAATTTGGCGATGAATCCCGATAGTGGCGGCAGGCCGGAAAGGAGCAGCGCGCAGGCGGCAAAAGTCAACCCCAGAAACACCAGGGCGGCGGGAATGGCGACGCCCGCTTCTTCGTACGTCGGCGCATCGGGGTCCGCCTCGCCCAGATCGAAGGCTTCCTGACTCACCGCCAGCAGATTCGCGCCGAACGGCTGCGTGCGCTCGACCATCTCGGCGAGCAGGAAAAAGGCGGCGGCAGCCAGTACCGAAACGACGAGGTAGTAAAGCGCGGGCCCGGTAAGCATGATGCCTGGCATTCCCAATGCCGCCAGCAGCGTACCGGCGGAGATGATGATGCAGTATGCGGCCAGGCGTGGAATCTGGCGGGTGGTCAGCAGGCCAAGCGTACCAAAAATCAGTGTTGCGATGCCGATGGCGAACATCCATTGGCCGCGGAAGGCGGTGGAGGCCTGTGGTGGTGGCAGCAGCGATTCCAGGCGCAGCAAGGCATAGATGCCAACCTTGGTCATGATGGCGAATGCGGCCGCCACGGGTGCGCATGCGGAAGCGTAAGCGCCCGGTAGCCAGAAATTCAGCGGCCATGCCGCCGCTTTGGCAAGGAAACCGGTGCCGAGGATGGCCATGCCCGCATCGAAAAGATGGCGGTGGGTGCTTGTCAGTCGCGATGCCCGCATTGCCATGTCGGCGAGGTTCAACGTGCCGGTGGTGCCATACGCCACGGCAATGCCGATCAGCAGCAGCAGGGACGCCAGCAGATTGACGACGACATAGTGCAGGCCGGTTCCGACACGCGCGGCGCCGGAGCCGTGCAGCATCAGCCCGTATGATGCCGCCAGCAGAATTTCGAAGAATACGAACAGGTTGAACAAATCGCCCGTGAGAAACGCGCCATTCAGCCCCATGAGCAGAAACTGGAACAAGGGGTGGAAATGCGCGCCGGCGCGGTCCCAGCGCGCGCAGGCATACACCAGGACGCACAGACCGAGCGTGGCGTTGAGGGTGAGCATGACGGCGGCCAGCCGGTCCACGACCATGACGATCCCGAAAGGAGCGGGCCAGCCGCCCAGCGCGTAAGAGCCGATGTCGTGTCGCCACAATCCGGGAACGCCTCCCGCCGCGAGATAAAGCAGGGCCACGGCGGTTGCCAGTTGTGCCGTTGTCGACAGTATCGCCAGGGAAACGCGTATTTTGTGTTCCGACTCCTTCAGCAGGAGCATCGCGCCTCCCGCCATCAGTGGAATGACGATGGGCAGCACCTGCAGGTGGACTGGCCAGGTCGTCACGGTTCTTGTCCGTCGACGTGGTCGGTGCCCGAGAAACCGCGCGCGGTCAGTATGACCACCAGCAGTAGCGCGGTAGTGGCAAAGCCGATGACGATCGCGGTAAGCACGAGGGCCTGTGGCACCGGGTCGTCGACCGCGGCCGTGATTCCCGGTGTCAGGATGGGGGCCGCGCCGGTGACCAGGCGCCCCATGGCGAAGATGAACAGGTTCACCGCGTGTGAGAGTAGCGTCAGCCCCATGATGAGCGGGAATGTGCGCGGGCGCAGGACAAGCCAGAACCCCGAACCGGCAAGAATGCCGATGGCGGCCGCGAGCACGATTTCCATCACGGTTTCTCCGAGGCGGCCACGGGCTTGGGTGCCCGGTGGCGGTGAAAGCGCAGTGATTGATGCGCGATCGCGACGAGCATCAGCATCGTGGCGCCGATGACGAGCATGTAGACGCCGGTATCGAAAAACAGTGCGGTCGAGAATTGAACGCCGCCGATATGTGGAATGGTGAGGGTCCACGTCGACGCCGACAGCAGCGGCCGCGCGGCCCACCAGGCCGATAGGGCCGTGGTGCCGGCAACCAGCAGACCGGCGGCCACCCAGTACTGGGGCTGCAGGCGGCGTCGCGATTCCACCCCCGCGACGCCCACCATCAGGTATTGGATGACGATGGCGGTGGCAAAGATCAGTCCGCCGACGAATCCGCCGCCTGGAAGGTCATGGCCGCGCACGAGGAAGTAGACCGAGATCAGGCCGGTTGCGGGTAGCATCAGCTGTGTCAGCACCGCAGAAACACTTGGGCGCGCGCGGCCGCCAGCCGTGGCGTTGCGCCCCGGATGCGGGTGGTCGGGCGCGCCTGGCGCGGCGGCGGGAAGTTCCAGACTCTCGGGTGCTGGGCGGAAACGCCGCAGCAGGGCGTAGACGGCAATCGCAACGGCGCCCAGCACGGTGATTTCGCCCAGCGTGTCGAACCCGCGGAAATCCACCAGAATGACATTCACGATGTTGCGGCCGCCGCCAAGGGTCAATGCGTGTTCGGTGAAGTATGAGGCAACGCCGCGAACCGGCGGTTGCGTCATGATGACGTACGCCAGAACCGCCAGGCCGGTGCCACCCGCCGCCGCCAGCAGAAGCGCGGGCGCGCCGCGTGGAATTGACCGTGCGCTGCCCCGTTCGATGCGCCGTGGCAGCCACCGCAACCCCAGCAGCAGAAGGATCGTGGTTACGGTCTCCACGGCAAGTTGCGTCAGAGCCAGGTCCGGGGCCGACAGCCACGCGAATGTCAGGCTTGCGCACAGACCCGCACCGCTCACCATGATGAGCGCCGCCAGCCTCTGACGGCTGGCAGTGGCCGCTGCGCCCAACGCACAGGCGCCGCCAGCGACCCACAGGATGGCGAAGGCCGGCTCGATGGGCTGCGCGGCGATTTCAGTGGGCCAGGGGCCCCGCAGCCCGAGCCCGGCGGCGATGATCGCGACGACAACGATGAGCGCCAGCTGGCATTGCAGCCGTGCCGACCAAAACCACGAAAACAGTGTCGACGCAGTGTGTTC
>SCQX01000262.1 GCA_004298545.1 Candidimonas sp.
TTCCCCGCGGGTTTATCGCCCGCGTCGGGCATGGCCGCAATCAACGCACTGGCGCGCGTGACCGCATCGGCGCCAATTGCCGCCAATATGCGTACGGCGCCCGCAAAGTGGGCGTCTAGCGGTTCGCCCGTTCCGGCGGCGCGACCTGCCAACGGTTCACGCACATAGGCAACCGCGCGCGCGACCAGCGACCGCCCCGCCGCATCCAGGGCGACACCAGCCGCATCCAGCCACTTTGCGCTGAATATCGCGGCACTGGCGGATGATGGATCGGTCGTGGGCATGGCACGGTGCGAGTCCGCGCGAATTCACGCCGGCGGCAACTGGAACACCTGGCGCAGATAGGCCAGGTATGCCTTGTCGTCGCACATGGTCTTCTCGGGGTCATCGGTAACCTTGGCGACCGGCTGGCCATTGCAGCGCACCATCTTCATGACGATCTGCAGCGGTTCATGGCCGAGATCGTTGGTCAGGTTGGTGCCGATGCCGAAGGATACCTTGCAGCGTCCGGCGAAACGCTTCGCCAGTTCGATCGCCCGCGGCACGGTCAGGCCGTCGGAAAATACCAGCGTCTTGGTGCGCGGATCGGTGCGGTTGGCCGCGTAGTGCGCCAGCAGGCGTTCGCCCCACTGGAAAGGGTCGCCGGAATCGTGGCGCGCGCCATCGAACAGCTTGCAGAAGTACATGTCGAAATCGCGCAGGAACGCATCCATGCCGTAGACATCCGAGAGCGCAATACCCAGATCGCCGCGGTATTCCCGGGCCCAGACCTCCAGCGCGTACACCTGGGAGTCGCGCAACCGCGGCCCAAGCGCCTGACAGGCCTGAAGATACTCATGCCCCATCGTGCCCAACGGCGTAACGCCCTGCCTCATCGCCAGCAGCACATTGCTGGTACCGGCGAAATGCGCGCCCATTTGCGCCTTCATGGTGGTGACGACTTCCTCGTGCCACCGCTTCGAAAAGCGCCGGCGGGTACCGTACTCCGCCACGCGGAAGTCGGCCAGCGCCGGGTCGTCGAGCACCAGACGCATCTTGGACTGCAGGCGCTTGCGGCCCTCTTCCCACGCCGGCTCACGACAGACATTGCGGAAATACACCTCGTTGACGATCGCCAGAACGGGAATTTCGAACAGGATGGTGTGCAGCCAGGGCCCTTTGACCCGAATGTCGATTTCGCCGGGCTGGTCGCCCTCGGTGACATGGATGCTTTTCTCGGGAAGGTGGAAGAGGCCGAGAAATTCGACGAAATCGCTCTTGATGAAACGCAGCCCGTTCAGGTAGGCCAGTTCGTCTTCGGCAAAATGCAATTCACAGAGCGCGTGAATTTCCGCGCGGATCTCATCGAGGTAGGGGCTGAGATTGACATTTGGGGTACGGCACTTGTAACGATACTCGACCCGCGCCGCAGGAAAATGGTGCAATACCACCTGCATCATGCTGAATTTGTAGAGGTCGGTATCCAGAAGCGAGGTAATGATCATTGCGGGTCGACAGGGACGTTTCCTCAAACCATAGCACAGGCAAACGCGTTTTTCCGCCCGCGTCGCCACAACGCGGGGGCGCGGGCGGAAATGCTGACAGGACCAGCGGGTTTATCGGGGTGGCGGCACGATAATTCGTTAAAATCAGCCCGTCCGGCAATCGGTGTTTACAAGTCCGGTTGCCTTGTCCTGCAAGCGGAGTTCCTCATGACCCACGTCGTCACCGAAAACTGTATCAAGTGCAAATTCACCGATTGTGTCGACGTGTGCCCGGTCGATTGCTTCCACGAGGGTCCGAACTTCCTCGTGATCGATCCTGAAGAATGCATAGATTGCGCGGTCTGTGTGCCCGAATGCCCCGCCAATGCCATTTTCGCCGAAGAGGACGTGCCACAAGACCAGCTTGGCTTCATCGCGTTGAATGCGGAACTCGCGCCGCAATACCCGGTACTCAGCCGTTCGAAAGACCCCCTTCCCGACGCCGACAAATGGAACGGCGTCGCCGGCAAGCTGAAGTACCTCCAGCGCTGACCGTCAAGCGCTGGCCGTCCAGCGCTGATCGCCGCCGGACCCGGGGTCGACGCATTCAGAGGGTTCTGCAAACCCTCTGCGCCTGTTCCCGCATGGAAAGAATGCATAATTCAGGGTGCGGGTATACAAAAAACGTTTCGCGCCGTTTCACAGCCGTTGCATCCCCGCCACAATTATGCATTCAATTCTTCCATGTCCCCATAGTGCCACGCTGCCCTATTAGGGAATTCGAGGATACGCTGGAGCTGTTCATCCACGCGGTTTTGTGGTTTGCTAGCGAAAAAGAAATCGTTTTCGCCGGGGACTTTCCCACGCCGAATGTGGCAGCAGACCGACCATTCGCATGAAAAGCACTGTAACAAGGTGCGTAAATTCTAGTCAGCAAGTAAGAAACCTATGTTTATGCTGTATGACCTGCATGAAATCCAGCGTTCCTTCCTGACGCCACTGGCGGCTTTCACCGACACCAGCGCGCAGCTTTTCTCGCATCCCTACAGCCCCCTGTCGTACATGCCCGCATCGCGCCACATCGCCGCGGCCTATGAACTCATGTACCGCCTGGGCAAAGACTACGAGAAACCGGCCTGGAATCTGAATCAAACCAAAATCGACGGCACCCCGGTGGCCGTCAGCTGCGAGACGATCCATACCGGGCCATTCTGCAGGCTCCTGCATTTCCGCCGCGACACCCCGCCGGGCCACGCGGACGACCCAAAAATCCTGCTGGTGGCGCCACTATCCGGGCACCACGCCACGCTGTTGCGCGACACCGTGCGCGCCTTGCTGCCCGCCCACGACGTCCACGTCACCGATTGGATCGACGCGCGCATGGTGCCCGTCGCTGCCGGGTCGTTCGGCCTCGACGACTACGTGCGCACGATTCGTGATTTCATTCGCCTGCTCGCGCCCGACGTCCACGTCATCTCGGTCTGCCAGCCCACCGTGCCCGTACTGGCCGCCATCGCACTCATGGCGGCCGCGGGCGAAACCCGTCTGCCGCGCAGCATGATCATGATGGGCGGCCCCATCGATGCGCGCCGCTCGCCAACCCAGGTCGACCGCCTCGCCACCACCAAATCCTACGACTGGTTCGAGACCAACCTCATCCACCGCGTCCCCGCGCGCTACCCGGGCGCCGGACGCCCCGTGTATCCCGGCTTTCTGCAACATGCGGGGTTCATGGCCATGAATCCCGACCGGCACCTGCGCTCGCATTACGAGTTCTACCTGCACTTACTGCAGAACGACGACGAAGACGCGCAAGCGCACCGGCGGTTCTACGATGAGTACAATGCCGTGCTGGACATGACCGCCGAATTCTATCTGGACACCATACGCACCGTATTCCAGGAGTACCGGCTGCCGTCGGGTACTTGGGTGATAGACGGCCAGAAAGTAGAGCCGGCGGCCATCTCCAACGTCGCCCTCTTCACCATCGAGGGGGAACTCGACGACATTTCCGGGCAAGGGCAGACGCGCGCGGCCCACGACCTGTGCACCGGCATCGCGCAAGCGCGGCGCCAACACTACACCGCCCCCGGTTGCGGTCACTTCGGCATTTTCTCTGGCCGGCGGTGGCGCACGACGATTTATCCTAAAATAGCGGCGTTCATCCGCAACGCGGCGTAATTTCCGCCACGCCATTCCCGAACGCCACGCGCCCCGCTTGCGCGATGCCGACGCACAGGCCGTGCGCGGCGCCCGTCACTTCCATGAGCACAGTATCTCTCGCTGATCAGATCGATGCGCTGTTGCCGCAGACACAATGTGGGAAATGTGGCTACGACGGCTGCCGCCCGTATGCCGAAGCCATTGCCCGCGGCACGGCGGCCATCAACCGCTGCCCGCCCGGCGGCAAGGCGGGCATACGGGCACTGGCGAAATTACTGAATGCGCCGGAAATTCCCCTCGACCCGACACGCGGCGCAGAGGCGCCCCCCACCGTGGCGGTCATCGACGAAGCGCACTGCATCGGCTGCACGCTCTGCATCCAGGCATGCCCGGTCGACGCCATCGTGGGCGCCAACAAACACCTGCACACGGTGCTGACCGACGCATGCACCGGTTGCGGTCTTTGCGTGGCGCCGTGCCCGGTGGATTGCATCACCATGGTGCCGGCGGGCCGCGAGTGGACGCCGCGTCTGGCGATGGCCGCGCGCCTGCGCTATCAACGGCGGCAACACCGCCTGGCGGACCGCCACCCCGAGGCGGGCGCTCTGGCCGCCCGCCGCACGCTGGCCAACAAGGCGCCCGTGAGCGCCGCCGCACATGTCGACGACGCCCGCAAGCGTCGCATCATCGCCGATGCGGTGGCACGCGCGCGAGCGCGGCGGAAAGCATCCGGCACATGAGACATCAGCGCGACGCGATGTGGCACACGCGGGCGCATCGGAACACAATGTCACTCAATAGAGAAAACGGCCCCCACACAACATGAATGCCAAGAAGCGAGCCCAGATTTTCGCGCGCCTGAAGGCCGCCAACCCGAACCCGCGGTCGGAACTGCAATATGGCAGCCCCTTCCAGTTGCTGGTTGCCGTGATGCTGTCGGCGCAGGCCACCGACAAGTCGGTCAACGCCGCGACCAGCCAGTTTTTCCCGCGCTACGGAACGCCGCAAGGGCTGCTCGCCCTGGGACAGGAGGGTCTGGCTGAATTCATAAAAACCATAGGTCTGTACCGAACCAAGGCGGCCAACGTCATCAAGACCTGCGCCATTCTGGTGGAACGCCACGGCGGCGAGGTTCCCGACGACCGCGACGCGCTGGAATCGCTCCCGGGCGTCGGCCGCAAAACCGCCAACGTCGTACTCAATGTGGCGTTTGGTCACCCCACCATCGCGGTCGATACGCACATATTCCGCGTCGCCAACCGCACCGGGCTGGCACCGGGGAAAACGCCGCTCGACGTGGAGCGCAAGCTTGAAAAAGTCGTGCCGGCGGAATACCTGCTGAACGCGCATCACTGGCTGGTGCTGCATGGGCGCTACATCTGCGTGGCGCGCAAGCCCAAATGCCCGCAATGCGGCATCGCCGACCTCTGCGAATACAAGCACAAGACACCGGCCTGAGTTCCGATCGGCGTACGAGCTGGGGTTTACCCCCAACCTATGACAAACCCGCATGGCTTACCACTATGGAACCCCGCATACTGCATCCGGGCAACACCAATCCGGATGCAAAGCGAAGTGTGCACGAAAGGGGCACGAACATGAGTCCTGCGCTCGAGATCGCCGATCTGCACGCCTGGCATGGCGAGTCTCATGTACTGCGCGGGGTGAACCTGCAAGTGGCCCCCGGAGAAATCGTCGTGCTGCTGGGTCGCGAGGGTTCCGGGCGCACCGCCACACTGCACGCCACACTGGGCCTCATGCACACCCGCACGGGGTCGGTTCGCATCGGCGGCACTGAATCAATCACGCTGTCAAGCCACAAAATAGCCCGCCTGGGCGTCGGCTACTGTGCGGGGGAACACGAGGTCTTCGCGGGATTATCCTGCGAAGAGAATTTGCTGCTGCCGATGTCGGCAGATGATGGCACGCTGGGCGGCGGCATGCCGCTCGCGGAAATCTACGACCTGTTCCCCAGTCTGCTGGCGCAGCGCCACGCGCCTGGCGCGGGGCTTCCCCGCGGCGACCGGCGAATGCTGGCGGTGGCCCGCCTGTTGCGCACGGGCGCCAACCTGCTGCTGCTCGACGACATACTCGAGGGGCTGACGCCCACCGCCACTCAGGCATTCATGCGCATGAGCCCGGCACTGAAAACCAAGGGTTACACCATGCTGATGGTCGAACGCAGTGTCCGGCACGCCACGCCGCTCGGCGACCGCTACTACGTCATGACCGACGGCCGGATAAGCGACCAGTTCAATGCCTCCGATCTGCGCAACAAGCACGCCGCGCTGGAAACGCTGCTCGATGCGCGGGTGTTGCCGCCACACAACGACCGCCGCGGGCGTGCCGACAGCTGCCACGGCGGCACCCTTACAGATCGGGGCGATACGTCCACCTGCCATCAACCACTTCAACAATGACGCAACCACGGGCGCCGAGGCCGACATGATCGGTGGGGCTCATGGTGAAAGCGCCCTGTGAGCCCAGGAAGTTCCGGGTGTTCTCCAACGCATCGCGCAGTGCCGCGCGAAATAGCAGCGTGCCGGGTTTGGCGCCCATCTTGAGCGCGGCGGGTATGGCCTGCGCAACGAGCTGCCCGGCATCCCACACATAGCCGCCCGCCGCCTCCGCAGTGTGGGCACCATACCGCGCCTCGAACAGGCGTTTGTACCGCAATGCGGTTTTCTTGACCGGATTTTCGTCCAGCAGCTCGCCCGCCACCAACAGCGGGCTCGCAGCCAGAAACAAACCATTGCAGTCACGGCCGCATGCGTGCAGCACGCTGCGATTCGCCGCACCCGGCGTCTGGTAGATAATGCCTTTGTAGCCGCGGCTCTTGAGCTCATGCTGCGGCAAAATTGCCGGCCTGCCCGCCGCCGCGATCAAGATCGCATCAGGGTGCGCGGCGATCAGCCGGGCCACCTGGCCGGCAACCGCCGAATCCGACGGATCGTACCGTTCGGTGGCGACCACCCTGATACCGCTTTCCTTGGCGTAACGGCTTATCTCTTTCAACCAATTCTGACCACGGGCATCGGCAAAGCCAATGAACCCCAGGGTTCGAACGTGCTGCTTGCGCATGGCGCCCACGAGCGCTGACGCCACGAGCCCATCGGTGGGGGCGGCCTCGTACACCCACCGGCGCGCGCCCGTGAGCGGTTCCACGGCGCCGCCGGCGCCCGCGAGATCGATCAGGGGAACCTGGGCTTCACCGGCCGCATCCACCATGGCCAGGGACGCCGCGGCCGTCGATGACCCGAGCACGACATCGACGCCATCGTCGGCAAGCAGCTGACGCAGGTTCTTCACCGCCCGCGCGGCATCGGACCCATCATCGCGCACGATGTATTCGATAGTCTGGCCGCCGACTTCGCGTGGCAGCAGCACGACCGTGTTGCGTTGGGGGACACCCAGTGGCGCGGCCGCGCCGGTGATCGATAGCGTAAGGCCGACCTTGATCTGTGAAAACGCCGTCACCGGCAGTGCAAGCGCGAGGACACCGACCAACAGGTACAGCCGAAACAGAGTGGATGACGAACCGAAGCAGCGCTTCATGTCAGTTTTTTTACAGGCGAAACGACGATAAAAAGGAGGCGGTGCGACGACAAGCGCCGCCGAGACAGGCGAGACGATGATGCCGGGGTGCCCTTCCAGGCATTTTCCACCTGGCGTTGCGGCCATTGCGCCGACGGTTGCGGGCGACCCCGCCAGCGTCGGCGTTCCCGCGCGACGTTACGAATATTTTCGCCGCGAACGGCAGCGGCCAATTGTATCAAATGGACACCGCGGCAAACCGACACGGGCGCCAACGGGTCCAGCCAGAACGGGAAAAGTCGATTACTATGATACCTGTCATGTTCGCCGAGGCGCGGCAGGCGCATGGCGCGCGAACGCCGGCTCGAAACATTAACGCGGATGAAGCCCGCAAACTCATGGAAAAGATCCTCAAATCAGACGCCCAATGGCGCGCCGAACTCAGCCCCGACGCGTACGCGGTGACCCGGCAAAAACAAACCGAGCGCCCGTTCACCGGCCAATACTGGGATACGAACGAGCCGGGAGTCTACCGCTGCGTCGGCTGCGGCACGGCGCTCTTCGCGTCCGATACGAAATTCGAAGCCGGCTGTGGCTGGCCCAGCTACTTCAAGCCAATCGACGCGACACTCATACGCGAGGAAGTCGACACCACCCACGGCATGACGCGCACCGAAGTTCTGTGCAACGTGTGCGATGCGCATCTGGGGCACGTTTTCCCCGATGGGCCGGCGCCCACGGGGCTGAGATACTGCGTCAATTCGCTTTCGCTGAAATTCGAACCGAACCCATGAAGAAATTCCTGTTCGACCTATTTCCGCTCATCCTGTTTTTTGTCGCGTTCAAGTTCTCCGACATCTACGGGGCGACCACCGTGGCCATCATCGCCGCGGTGGCACAGTTCGTATGGCTGAAGGCGCGCCACAAACCCATCGAGGCGACACACTGGATCAACCTCACGGTCATCACCCTGTTCGGCGGCGCGACGCTGTTCTTCCACAACGATGTCTTCATCAAATGGAAACCCACCGTCCTGTACTGGGTGTTCGCTGGCATACTACTGGGCGGCAAGTGGCTGTTTCGGCGCAACCTGCTCGAAAAGATCATGGGCGCCCAAGTCTCGATGCCTGCCGTCGCCTGGGACAAAATGATGTTCGGCTGGGCCGGCTTCTTCGTCGTCTGCGGCCTGCTGAATCTGTACGTGGCTTTCTCGGGGTATTTCACCGAAGCGCAGTGGGTCAACTTCAAGGTTTTCGGCCTGATGGCCCTGCTGCTCGTCTTCGCCGTGGCGCAGTCACTGTGGCTGCACCGCTACCTGGTGGACGACACCGCCAAGACGCCGCAGCCAGACTCCGAGGGGCGATCGTCATGAACGCCGCGCGCGAAGCGCTCATCCGCGAACGACTGTCCGGCCTCGAACCAACCACGCTGCAAATCATCGACGAATCGCACCTGCACGTTGGGCACGAGGGCAGCCGCAACGGCGCTGGCCACTACCGCGTCATCATCGCCTCGCCACGCTTCACGGCCCTGAACGCGGTGGCCCGCCACCGTCTGGTCTACGACGCCCTCAACGACCTCATTCCTTTTCCCGTCCACGCACTGGCGATCGTCACCCGTGCGGCGTGAACCTCAACCATTCCAAAGGATTTTCATGAAACGACTCGCAGTACTCGCCGCCGCATGCGTGCTGGCCGCTCCCGTCTATGCCGCCAACATCGCCGTCGTCAACGGGCAGCCCATCACCCAGGAAAAACTCGATCAGTTCGTATCGCTGCTCGTCAGCAAGGGCGCGCAAGATACGCCCGAGCTGCGCGCGCAGGTCAAGGAAGAGATGATCAGCCGGCTGGTGGCTGTGCAGGCTGCCAAGAAAGCGGGTATTGAAAACCGCCCCGATATCAAGCAGGAAGTCGACATCGCCCGCCAGAATATTCTGGTGCGCACCCTGATGGCGGACTATCTCAAAAAGCACCCGATAACCGACGCCCAGGTACAAGCCGAATACGACAAAATCAAACAAGAGCAGTCGGGCCGCAAGGAGTACAAAGTGCGCCACATCCTGGTCAAGGATGAAAAAACGGCCGACCAGCTGACGGCCGAGATCAAGGCCAAGAAAATTACGTTTGCCGACGCGGCGAAGAAGGACTCCATCGATCCGGGCAGTGGCAAGAGCGGCGGCGACCTGGGTTGGGGGCCAGCTTCCAACTATGTACCCGAGTTCGCCAAGGCAGTGGAAAATCTCAAGAACGGCCAGATGACCGACAAGCCGGTACACACGCAGTTCGGGTGGCACATCATCCAGGTGGAAGACAGCCGCCCCATCAAGTTCCCGGATCTGGCGGACGTCAAACCACAAATCGAGCAGATGCTGCATCAGCAGGCGCTCGCGAAATATCAGGAAAGCTTGATGACCGCCGCGACCATCACCAACAGCGGTGGTGCAGCGGCTGGCAAACCGGCGGCTGGCACCAAGGCCGCTGGCGGCAAAGCGGCGGGCAAATAAAGGCCGCATGTGACGCGTGGCCAATCGCCGCTGCCGTCAGAGGCTTTTCGGTTTAGCGGATTACAGCGCTGAACGCCTCGCTACGAACCCAGCAGCGCGATCAGCCCCGCTTCGTCCAGTATCGGAATGCCCAGATCACGCGCCTTGTCCAGCTTGCCGCCTGCCTCCTCGCCCGCGACGACATAGGCTGTTTTCGCCGACACCGATGCGCTTACCTTGCCGCCCGCGGCCAGAATGTGGCGCGTGGCCTCGTCGCGCGACCAGGTCGGCAAGGTGCCGGTCAGAACGAATGTCTTGCCGTTCAGGCGTGCCGGCGCGCCCTTGCCGACCCGCTCGGGCGCGCGGGCGCGCACACCAGCGGCCGCCAAAGCGGCAATGACCGCCTGGTTGTGGGGTTCAATGAAAAACCGTGCAATAGACCCGGCCACCACCGGCCCGATATCCGGCACCGCCAGCAGCTGCGCCTCGTTGGCCGCCATGACCGCGGCCAGCGACCCGAAATGCAGCGCCAGGTCGCGCGCCGTCGTCTCGCCCACATGCCGTATGCCCAGCGCATACAACAAATTCGCCAACGCGGGGGCGCGGGCCTTGTCGAGCGCCGCCACCAGATTCTCGGCCGACTTGCGGCCCATGCGGTCATAAGCGGCCAGCACGTCGACCGACAGCAAGAACAGATCGGCCAGGGACTTCACACGGCCACTGTCGACGAGCTGATCGACGAGCTTCTCGCCCAAGCCATCGATGTCGAGCGCATTGCGCCCGGCGGCGTGGAGCAGGCTTTGCTTGCGTTGCGCCGCGCAGAACAGCCCTCCCGTGCAGCGCGACACGGATTCGTCTTCGAGCCGCTCGATTGCGGAACCACACACCGGACACGACCGCGGCATGATGAAAGGCAGCGCGCCGGGTGGGCGCAATTCAAGCACCGGCCCGACGATCTCGGGGATGACGTCGCCGGCGCGGCGCACCACGACGGTATCGCCCACGCGCACGTCTTTGCG
>SCQX01000263.1 GCA_004298545.1 Candidimonas sp.
GGAGACAGGCAATTGGGCAGAATGTGGGCGACGATGACGCGCGTGTCGCTCATGCCCATCGAAATGCACGCCTGCACGAATTCGCGGCTGAACACCGCCTGGAACTCGCCGCGAACCAAACGCGCCATTGGCGGCCACGAAACGACGGCGATCGCGAGAATGACGCTTTCGATGGACGGGCTGAGAATGGCGACGAGCAGAATGGCAAAAATGAACGATGGAATGGTTTGAAAGATTTCGGTGAACCGCATGAGGATCTCGTCGACCACCCCGCCGTAGTAGCCCGCAATGCTGCCGATGAATACCCCTAGAAAGGTTGCGGCCAAAGTGGCAACGATGCCGATGATCAACGACGTGCGCGCACCGTATATCACCCCCGCAAGCACGTCCCGGCCCAGCATGTCGGTACCCAGCAAATAGTGGCCGAACGGCTTCTGGAATGGCGTTCCGGCCAACGCGAACGGGTTCACCGGATACAACGACGGCCCCGCGATGGCCACCACGACGATCGCGACCAGAAGCACCAGGCCCAGCAGCGCGGCGCGGTTGCGCGCGAACCGGCGGCAGAAACTCAGGAAATTGTTTTGGCTCATCGAACTTGAATGCGCGGATCGAGTACGGAGTAGATCAGGTCGACCAGGATGTTCACGACGATGACCAGAACCGCCGCAATGAAGAAGATGCCCAGCAGCAGGTTCAGGTTGCGGGCGAACAGCGCCTTGAATGCCAGCAGCCCGATGCCGGGCCAGCCGAACACCGTTTCCACGACAACCGAGCCCCCCAGCAGGTTGCCGATCTGAACACCCGCCATAGTGACCACCGGCAGGCAGGCATTGCGCAGGATGTGGCGGAACGTGATTTTGCCTTCGGTCAACCCTTTCGACCGCGCCGTGACGACGTAATCCATGCCGTTCTGCTCCAACGTGGAGGCACGCATCAGCCGCACGTACAAGGCCATGTAGAACAGCGAAAGCGTCATGGCGGGCAGGATCAGGTGCCGGCCAACATCCCACACCGCGTCCCACCCGGTATAGAACGCGGCGATGGTCGCCATGCCGCTCGTGGGCAGCCAGCCGAGATCAATGGAGAACAGGACGATCAGCATGAGCCCCACCCAGAACAGCGGCGTGGCATAAGAGACCAGGGCAAACACCGAGATGAGGTTGTCTGAAATGGAATTCGGTCTTCGGCCAGCGAACAGGCCCAACAGAAGCCCGATACCGACCGACAACACGATGGTGGTGCCCATGAGCAACAGCGTTGGCCCCAGCCTTTGCAGAATGAGGTCGCGCACGGGCATTCCATCGCGGAACGAATAACCGAGATTCAGCGTCGCGGTATTCTTCAGATAAGTCAGGTACTGGACGTAGAGCGGTTTGTTGAGGCCGAATTCCTGTTGCAGATACGCCATGTACTCTGGCGTGGCCGACCCCGACTCGCCCGCCAGCACACTGGCCGCATTGCCCGGTGCCAGATGCAGCAGAAAGAAGTTCAGGCTGATGATGATCAGTATCGTGGGAACCGCTTGAACGATTCGCCGCGCGACGTACCGCGCGTGCTGGGCTGTGAACATGGCGGTCCGTGCGCGAGCGTTTGAACAGGGGACGACGGAGTCAACCGCGGGACTCGGCCTTACGCTTTCCGCCACACCTGGTTGAATGGCGAGTAGGTTCCAAGCGGACTGACGACCAGATCCTGGAATTTCGCGTCGTAGACGGTGACGAATCGCAATTCCGAAACCCAGACCAACGGGGCCGCCTCGACCACCAGCTTCTGAAACTTGTGGTACAGGGCGGCGCGCTTGGCGGGGTCGACCTCGACCGCGGCATCGGCCATGAGCTTGTCGGTCTCGGGGCTGCTCCAGCGCGAATCATTCACGAACACCGTGCCCTTCTTGATCGACTGAGAAGAATACAGACGATCCACCCCGATGACCGGGTCGGCCAGCGTCTGGATCCAGTTCGACGTGAGGTCGAAATCGTAGTCGGTGTACACGCGATGCAGCCAGGTGGCCACGTCTTCATAGCGCAGCGTTGCCTTTACGCCGATCTTCTCGAGCACCTGCTTGACGTATTCGCCGAAACGCTTCCACTCATTGCCGTAAGGCGTGACATCGTGCACGATTTCGAACCGTACGCCGTTGCTCTTGCGCGGAAAACCCGCCTCGTCGAGCAATTTGTTGGCCATCTCGATGCCATTGGGCACGTTGTAATTCTTGACGTCCGGCGTATAGAAGCCATTGGCGGCGAAGTTCGAGCTGATGGGCCCGGTGGCGGGTTTGCCGAAACCGAACCACACGTTGTCGATGACGAATTTGCGGTCTATGGCGTACGACAAGGCCTGCCGCACGCGCACGTCGTCGAACGGCTTGCGCGTGGTGTTGAAGTCGAGCTCGATGATGGGCGACTGCATCGCATAGCCCTTGGTCGTGGCCACGATCTTCGGGCTTTCGGTGAGCCGCTTGACATCGAAATACGGGATGGCCGCGAACGCGCCATAATTGATCTCGCCCGTCTGCATGGCCGCACTGCGCGACGCGGTGTCGGCGATGAAGCGCGCGACGACGCGCTCGAGATAAGGTTGCCCGGGTCGCCAATAGTGGGGGTTGCGATCCAGCCGCACGTACTGGCCGCGCTCCCAATTGACGAACTTGAACGGACCCGTTCCCACCGGTTTGTTGGCGTAGGGACTGTTGCGCACATCGGAACCCGCGAACAGGTGCTTGGGGAGCATGGGCGATTCGTAGCCCGACAACGCCATCATCATGTAGGGCGCCGGCTCGGCCAGGTGAAAGACGGCGGTATGGTCGTCGGGAGTATCGATGGCGGTGAGCGCCCGATAGGTATTGATGCCGCGCGGATGGTATTTCTTCAATACCTCCAGGATGGTGAACTGGACATCCGCGCTGGTGAACGGCTTGCCGTCGTGGAACTTGACGCCATCGCGCAGTTTGAAGGTGATTGTCTTGCCGTCGTCGGTGCTGGACCAGGACGTCGCCAGGCTGGGGATGGGTTTGAGATTGAAATCGTATTCGCACAGGCCATCGTAGACTTTGGCGGCGACCTGACCGACCGGGCCCGAGGTGCTGACGTACGATGCCAGGGTGGGCGGCTCGGGCTGTACCACCATGGAGAGTGTGCCGCCCCGCTTCGGTGCCGCTTCCGCGAACGAGACACCCGGGATGAGAACCGCCCCCGACGAGCCCACGAGGTGAAGAAACTTGCGTCGATTTAACCGAGACATGTAAAACCCCTCTGGAAGATTGTTGCGATATCCGTACCGGTTGCAGTCTTTCGATGGCTTGCCGAGTCACATCAAATGCGTCGGGCCTGACGACGCGAAACGCCATTCGATGCGAAGCAATGCTGTTCAGTGATCGATGTGTGCTCCTCGAAACCCAGTGTTGACCATATCATATAGTTGTCTGGACGCTATTAGTGTTTTCCCCGTCGGCCATGCGCCGGGGTTTACGTGCCGCGCCGAAGCAACCGTCCACAAAACCCCGCACGCCCGCTCGCACTCTATTCAATCTCGTACGCCACGTCAGTGGGCTTGGCGCCGCCGCCATGGATGTCGACCATGTCCTGCGGGCAGCACGACATGACTACCACGCAGTCCATCGCGGCCCGAAACCGGACGTAGTCCCCTTTTTTCAGGACTGGCTGGCTCCATTCGATTCGCCCGTCGGCGTGGATGGGAATCTTCATCCACAGATTCAGCGGGCTGGGGCATTCGGGTGCGTCCAACCCCACGCCTCGCAGCGCGGCGCGCAGATTGTCGGTGCAGTTGTCATGGTAGTCCTTGCAGCCCAGAAGGGCGTAGCGATAAATATCGCAGGCGGCGATCAGCGTGTCGTGCTTGCCGCCCCAGGTGTCCTCTTCCAGATTCAAGATGGGGCGGCGCCGGTTGCTGAACAACGGGTCTCCCTTCTCGATGTAGATCTTGCCGATGAGCGGCCGGGTGTGTTCGAGCGACACGAACTCCTGGGTGTCGTCGGCATTGAACGCCCAGGTGTCGACGACCTGGTGGCCGTGAGTGTTGATGAGCCTCAGGGCCTGGCCTTTGGATAGCCTGACCGCCTTGCCGCGCCGCGCGGGCACGATGCCACGATTTTCGCTAACGTCCATTTCGCTGACTCCAAGGTTGTGGTTGCGGGGGTCCACCGAAGGCTTCACTGCCAAGTGGCATTTCGGTCCACCCAGGTGGAAATGAATTTCTTCAGCCGGTCGCTCTCGGGCGCCTTGAAGATTTGGGCGGGCGTGCCCGCTTCCACGACACGCGACTTGTCCATGAAGATGACGCGGTCGGCAACCTCGGCGGCGAACCCCATTTCATGCGTGACGATCACCATCGTCACTCCCTCCTGCGCGAGCTGCTTCATCACGTTCAGCACTTCACCCACGAGTTCGGGGTCCAGGGCCGAGGTGGGTTCGTCAAAGAGCATCACCTTGGGCTCCACCGCCAGGGCGCGCGCAATGGCCACGCGCTGCTGCTGACCGCCCGAGAGGCTGCCTGGATACTGCGTCGCCTTGTCGGCAAGGCCAACCTTCTCGAGCATGCGCAAGCCTCTGTCCTCGGCCTCCGCGCGCGCCATGCGCTTGACGCGAACCAGCGCCTCGGTGACATTGCCCAGCGCATTTTTATGCGGCCACAGGTTGAAATGCTGAAACACCATTCCCACGGGGCGGCGAACCCGATCAATGTTCTTCTCGGAGTCGCGCTCGAGCGAGCCGTCGTCCTTCTTCCGATAGCCCAACAGCTCGCCGATAATGTAGATTTCGCCACCGTTGTACTCTTCAAGGAAATTCATGCATCGAAGCAACGTGCTCTTGCCCGACCCCGAAGAACCAATGATGCACACGACCTCCGAAGGGCTCACGGCAACGGACACATCGTCCACCGCCGCGAATTCACCGAACCGCTTCGTCACGTTTCTCGCATCGATCACGGGGGCCGCGGAGGTCCCCTCCATGGGTGCAACGGTAGCCATGATTACAC
>SCQX01000264.1 GCA_004298545.1 Candidimonas sp.
CCGATCGTGCTCACGTCGTCGGGCGGGCTCCCCGCGTCGTTCCTGGCCACCGCGGCCAGCCCGCCGCCCGCAACGGCCGGCGACACCTCCGCGACCGCCACCTCCGCGCCCGATTCCTTGCCGTGGCTTCTCAACCTCGATCAGGAGGTGCCGCCGCAGGCAAGTGGCTTCGCGCGGGTGCTGGAAATCGTATCGAACCGCGATGCCGACAGAATAGCCGCCAGGCGGCGCTGGCGGCACTACGAAGCGGACGGTCACACACTGCGCGCCCATGATGTCTCATCGTTGGGTACCGGCGGCGCGCCAGCGCCCAATGCCGACGACGCGTCGGGCTGACCGCGGCCGAGTCCGAACCAAGAGTCCGAACCAAATGCCTCCGCGGCGGTCCAATCATCTGTTGCGCTGAATGCGCAAACCGCGCCGACCCCCACACACTGCTCGCGGAGTCGTCGGGGTGGGCCGTCGATTCCCCGATGCCGCGCGCCGTCGGCGCCCCCTTTTCGACCGCCACTTTTACCCATTTTTGGCTTGCGGATTCAGTAAAATGTAAGGTATGCTAGATTACTGAAGCTCGGTGCGCGCGCTATACTTTCAAGCGGCAAAGACAGCACCAAACCTTTGTAGAGGATTCAACCATGAGCGATTTCAACCCGTCTTCTCTTCCAAGCAGCGGCGGTGTACGCGCAGCGCCGGGGGAAGTCGTACGCAATCGGGTTCTGCGCAACACATACTGGCTGCTCGCGCTGTCACTGATTCCCACGGTAATTGGTGCGGTGATCGGCCTGCAAACCGGCGTCAACCACGCCATGAGCGCCAATCCCGGCACATCGGCCATCATATTTCTGCTGGGCGCCTTCGGCCTCATGTTCCTGGTCGAACGCAATAAAAACAGCAGCATCGGGGTCGTCCTGCTGCTGGGCTTCACATTTTTCATGGGGCTGATGCTCTCGCGCATGCTCGGGTTCGTTCTGGGAATGGGCAACGGCGCGCAGCTCATCATGCTGGCGTTCGGCGGCACGGCTGCGGTATTCGGCTCCATGGCTACGGTGGCCAGCAGCACCAAGCGCGACTTCACGCACTGGCAGAAATTCCTGTTCGTGGGCGTCGTTCTGCTCATCGTCGCGTCGCTGGCCAACATTTTTCTACAATTACCGGCGCTGATGCTGACAATCTCGGTGCTGGCAATCGCCATCTTCTCGGCGTTCCTGCTGGTTGACCTGCAGCGTGTCATCAATGGCGGCGAAACGAACTACGTGACGGCCACTCTGGCCATCTACCTCGACCTGTACAACGTTTTCATCAACCTGCTGATGCTACTTGGCGTGTTCGGCGGCAACCGCAACTAGTCCCCTTGGGTTCCCGTTCGGTCGGTTCGCAGTTGCAACGCACTCGAACCGGCCCAAGGGCACACCGGGCGCCACACGCCGGCCTTCGGGCCACTCAAGAAGCAGCCAATCCTGGCTGCTTTTTTTTACGCTTGCCGCACCACGCGCTCCCTGACCAAAACGCCGGCAGCGGTGTATAGTCGCTCGAGGAGGTCAAAATCATGAGTACCAGTACAAAGAAACGCGTGACTGTGGCGGTCGCGCAGGTCTCGTCGGCGGGTTTCGATACGGAGGCAACCCTGGCAAAGCTGGTGGCACGCACGTGCGAAGCCGCTGAAAAGGGCGCACAACTCGTCCTGTTCCCCGAGGCTTTCGTCGGAACGTACCCCAAAGGCCTAAGCTTTGGCGCCACCATCGGCAATCGAACGATCGAGGGCCGCAACGATTTCGTCAGATACTTCGACAATGCCATCGAAGTGCCCGGGCCCGCCACTCAATCCATCGGAGAAGTCGCCGCGGAAAACCACATCCATCTCGTAACGGGTGTCATAGAACGCGATGGCGGAACACTGTACTGCACCGTTTTGTTCTTCGCGCCCGATGGAAAGCTGCTGGGCAAGCATCGGAAACTGATGCCAACCGCCTCCGAGCGCCTGGTGTGGGGATACGGCGACGGGTCCACCATGCCGGTCTTCGATACGCCAATCGGCAAGATGGGCGCGGTGATCTGCTGGGAAAACTATATGCCGCTCATGCGCGCGGCGTATTATGCCAAGGGAATCGAACTCTACCTGGTGCCCACCGCCGATGGCCGCGAGACATGGCTGTCCACCGTGCGCCATATTGCGCTGGAGGGCCGCTGCTTCGTACTGTCGTGCAACCAGTTCAGTCGCCGCAAGGACTTTCCCGCTGACTACGACATCGAGACGACCGACCCCGAGGCCGTGCTCAACATGGGGGGAAGCTGCATCGTCAGTCCGATGGGGCAAGTGCTGGCGGGTCCGAACTTCGAGGGCGAATGTGTTC
The DNA here is from genome assembly GCA_004298545.1 of Candidimonas sp. Lineage (GTDB taxonomy): Bacteria > Pseudomonadota > Gammaproteobacteria > Burkholderiales > Burkholderiaceae_B > SCQX01. Next base: position 2,352 of record SCQX01000264.1, read on the forward strand.
TGGTCGCGGAACTCGACATGCGGGACATCGCGCGCGGCAAGTTCGATTTCGACGCGGTCGGCCACTATGCGCGACCCGACGTCTTCCGCCTTGTCGTGAATGAAAAACCCATGCCGGCGGTTGTCATCGAAACGCAAAGTGGCCAGGCAATCCGCGGCAACCCGCGGGAAGAAACCACAATCGGCTGAACGCCGACACCGCGCCACATACCCGTTCGCCCGGGGCCATCGGGTGACTTGCGCGGGAAACTACCCGCGCCGCCCGGTTCCGCCTCCGTTCATCACGAAGAATCCCGCGACGGCGTCGCGTGGGCGCGCACCACTCGACCCGGCCGCTCCACTCGAAATGGGCGCCGAAGGGTCCGGGTCGGTGCCTCGCAATAGCCGATCGAGTCGAAACAAGCGCTCGCGCCGGAGCATGCCTGACAGGATTCCGATGGGCGCATCGGGCGTATCGGCGGCACCGCGCGGCAACGCCTCCAGCAGCGCCACCACCACCGGCCGGCACACCTCGAGGCACTGCACGAGAAAACGATCGGGATCGAAAAGGGCAAGCCCCAGCCGCCGCAATTCGGGCCGATTGAAATCCCGCGTGTTGCGGGTAAGGATTGCCACCGAGGCTGGCGCGTGGCGGTGGCGGGCGGCAAGCCCCGCCGCGATCACGTGCCAGTCCTTGGCGTCGCTGTACTTCAAGCCCGTCTTGAACGGTTCGATTTCCAGCTCGGTGGCCGCCGGGAATCGATGGGCCCACTCATCCCACCATGCCCGCGCTTCGTCAGCCGATACGTGGGCCACACGCGCGGCATTGCGCTGCCATTCATCCGCGATCACCCGGCTCCAGACCGGGCGGAAACACCCGCGCGCGCCCAGTCCCAGCAAAATGTGGCGTAACCGGCCAGACAGCAGCACACACGTGTCGAGTACGAGATAGTCGGGCAGCCGGGAGCCAGTCATCAGTACCGCTGCAGCGCCATCAAGACCTTGCGCGTTTGCAAGGGATGCCCCGCCAACAAGGCATCGAGGCGCTCGCGCAGCGGCCCACGCAGCGCCGACTCGGCTTGCGCATCGTCGAAATCGGGGGCTTCCTGATCGAGCCCATAACCGGCCTTTGTCAGCAGGACCCATTCGAACCGCCGTAAGGCGGCCGCGGCCGGCGCCCCTCGCGACAGGGCGGCCAACGCGACATCATAGGCATCGTAGACCTCGGGGTACGGGTCTTCACGCGGAAGAAGACGCAGCAGCAGTTCGTTCATGTACCAGGCCGACATCATGGCCCGCCCCGCCAGCGGGCGCACGCCATCGCATTCCGCCCGCGATAATGTCTTGACCTCGCCGCCCCCGCTCCAGTGGAGGCTCAGCGGTTGAAACGCCATCAACACCGGGCGCAGGACCGAATAGGGGCGCTTCGCACCTTTGGCGATCAATGCCAGGCGACCGTAATCACGCGCGAAAACCTGCACGACCAGCGACGTTTCGCGCCACGCGGTGGCATGCAGCAGATAACCGGGCGCCTCGTGCACCCGCTGCATCTGCCTAACCATAACCAAGCTCGCGCAGGGTTTCCTCGTGCTCGGACCACCCCTTGCGCACCTTGACGTAGACCTCGAGAAACACCGGCTTGTCCAACAGCTGCGCAATATCGTGGCGCGCCTCGGAGGCGATGCGCTTCATGTGGGCGCCGCCGGCACCCAGCAGAATGGGACGATGGTTCTCCCGCTCCACCAGAACGCAGGCGGCGATGCGGGCCGACCGCGGCGCCTCGTCCCACCGTTCTATCACGACGGTGCAACCATAGGGCAACTCGTCGCCCACCAGCCGGAAGATTTTCTCGCGCAACAACTCGGCGGCCACGAATCGCGCCGGCCGGTCGGTGAAGGTGTCGGCGTCGAACAGGGCTTCGCCCTCTGGCAAACGGGCACGAATTTCGGCCAGCAGCGCTTCCAGCTGCGTGCCGCGCGCGGCGCTAACCGGCACTACACCGCCATAATCGTGGCGCGCGACGATCTTTCCCACATAGGGAAAAAGATCATTCTTGTGTTTGAGCAAATCCACCTTGTTGACCGCGAGGATGGCCTTGTCGCCAACCGGCAGCAGCGGCAGGAGTTCCTCGTCGCCGCGCGACCACTTGCCCGCTTCCACCACGTGCACGACGACATCCACATCGGCCAGCACCTGACTGACGACGCGGTTCATCATGCGGTTCATGACGCCGCCATGACGATTCTGGTATCCCGGCGTATCTACGAACACGAACTGCGCGTCGGCGCGCGTCAGCACGCCATGGATGCGATGACGCGTGGTCTGCGCCCGGCGCGACACGATGGAAACCTTGCTACCGACCAACGCATTGGCAAGCGTCGATTTGCCGACGTTCGGCCGACCGACGATTGCAACGAAACCACACCGGAACGATGACGTCATTTGCTCTCTTGCACCACCGCGACCGGCAGTGACAACTGCGTCGATTTGTGCGCCCTGGCCCTTCCTCCCGACCGCTTCGCCGGTGTCACGGCCTTGAGCGCGGCCAGCGCCAATGTCGCCGCCGATTGCTCCGCTGCGCGGCGGCTGCCTCCCGATGCGCTCACCGCGATGCTCAACACGGGTATGGCACACTCCACCTCGAACATCTGGTCGTGCGCCGCCCCGTGCGTCGCCAACACCCGATAGGCGGGAAGCTCGTAACCGCGCCCCTGCAGCACTTCCTGCAACAGCGTCTTGGCATCTTTCCCCAATGTTTTCGGATCGATGCCCGCCAGCATGGGCGCATATTGATCGGCGATGACCTTCTGCACCGCGTCGAAGCCGGCATCGATGAATATGGCGCCAAAAATGGCTTCGAGCGCATCGGCCAGGATGGACGGGCGCCGGAACCCGCCGCTCTTGAGCTCGCCCTCGCCCAAACGCAAGTGCTGGGAAAGCGCCAGCCGCTGCGCGATGTCCGCCAGCGACGATTGCTTGACCAAACTGGCGCGCACCCGCGACAGATCACCCTCGTCGATTTTCGTGAAACGCCGGAACAGCAGGGACGCCACGACGAAATTCAGCACGGAGTCGCCCAGGAACTCCAGCCGTTCGTTATGGCGCGCGCTATGGCTGCGATGCGTCAACGCGCGCTCCAGCAGCGCGGCGTCGCGAAACTGGTAGCCCAGCGCCTGCTCCAGGGTGGTGTGGCCAGTCATCAATGAAACATACCTATGCGGCTCGGATGGCTGAAATTCATCCAGATGAAGAAAGCCCGCCCGACGATGTTCGCATCCGGCACGAACCCCCAGTACCGGCTATCGAGACTATTATCGCGATTATCGCCCATCATGAAGTAATGACCGGGCGGAACGGTGCAGCGCACGCCCTTGGCCAGATAATCGCAGTTCTGGCGGTATGGGTAATCGGCGATGGGCATATAGTCTTGGGGCGCGTTCTGGCTCAGCAGAATGCTATGTTTGACGCTCCCCAGTTGCTCAGTATAGCGCCCCACGTACGCCGCCCTGTCGGGCTCGTAGAAATCCCCGTCGCGCACATGGGTGACCTCCTTGCCGTTGACGTACAGCGTGTTGTTCTGATAGAGGACCGTGTCGCCCGGAAGGCCGATCACGCGTTTGATGTAATCGACGCTTGGATCGAGCGGGTAGCGAAACACCATGACGTCGCCGCGGCGCGGCGTGCCCAGGCTGACGACTTTCTTGTCGATGATGGGCAAGCGGATTCCATACTGGAATTTGTTCACCAGGATCAGGTCGCCATCCTGCAGCGTAGGCAGCATGGAGCCCGACGGAATGCGGAAGGGTTCGACGACGAACGAACGCAGCACGAACACGAACAGAATCACCGGAAAGAAGCTGACGCAGTATTCCACCAGCCAGGGCGTTCGACTGGCGTTGGCATAGGCCTCGCGGCGCGATTTCTCCACTTCTTCGACGGACAGACCCGCGACCGCGCCGTCGCAAGCCTGCGTGGCGGCTTCTCCGGCCGCGCGGCGGCGCTTGCGCAGGATGCCGACATCCATGCCCCAGACGACGCCAGTGATCACCAGGAGCACGAATAAAATCAGCGAAAAATCCCAGCTCATGCTTTTGAACCCCTTTTCGAACCTTCACCGAACCTGTTTGGTCAATCTTTTTTGTCGTCCACCTTCAACACCGCCAGAAACGCGTCCTGGGGGATTTCCACACTGCCCACCTGTTTCATGCGCTTCTTGCCTGCCTTCTGCTTTTCGAGCAACTTTTTCTTGCGCGAGATATCGCCGCCATAGCATTTGGCCAACACATTCTTGCGCAGCGCCTTGACACTCTCGCGCGCAATGATCTCCGCGCCGATCGCCGCCTGAATGGCGACGTCGAACATCTGCCGCGGTATCAGGCCGCGCATCCTGGCGACGACGTCGCGACCGCGCGACCGCGCGTTCGAACGATGCACGATCATGGAGAGTGCATCGACGCGATCGCCGTTGATGAGCAGATCGACCCTTACCACGTCGGCCGCGCGGTATTCCTTGAACGCGTAATCCATGGATGCGTACCCGCGCGACACCGACTTCAGGCGATCAAAAAAATCAAGCACGATCTCGGCCAGCGGGATTTCGTATACCAGATGGACCTGGCGACCGTGATAGGTCATGTCACGCTGCACGCCGCGCTTGGACATGCACAGGGTCATGACCGGGCCGACGAACTCCTGCGGCATGAACAACGTGACGGTAACGATGGGTTCGCGGATTTCGACGATGCTGCCCACCTCGGGCAGCCGCGCGGGACTTTCCACCATCAGAACCGAGCCGTCGCGATGCAGCACTTCGTACACCACGGAGGGTGCCGTGGTGATGATGTCCATGTCGAATTCGCGTTCCAGCCGCTCCTGCACGATCTCCATGTGCAGCAGCCCCAGGAATCCGCAGCGAAAACCGAAACCCAGCGCCTGCGACACCTCGGGCTCGAACATCAGCGACGCATCGTTCAGCTTCAGCTTCTCCAGCGAATCGCGCAACTGATCGTACTCACTGCTCTCCACCGGATACAGCCCCGCGAAGACCTGCGGTTTCACCTCTTTGAAACCCGGTAGCGGCACGGCGGCCGGCCGGGCGGCCAGCGTGATGGTGTCGCCAACCTTCGCGTCGTCTATCTGCTTGACGCCGGCGATGACGAATCCGACATCGCCGGCCGCGAGCGCTTCCCGCTGCTCGGACTTGGGTGTGAATACGCCCACCTGCTCGCACAGATGCACCACGCCGCTGGCCATCAGGAGAATCTTGTCTTTCGGGCGGAGGCGGCCGTTGACGACGCGCACCAGCATCGCGACGCCCACGTAATTGTCGAACCACGAATCAATGATCAACGCTTGCAGCGGCGCGTCGGGGTTTCCTTTCGGCGGCGGCACGCGCGCGACGATTGCCTCCAGGATCTCGTCGATTCCCTGGCCCGTCTTCGCGCTGGCAAGAATGGCATTGCTGGCGTCGATGCCGATGATGTCTTCGATTTCGCGCCGCGCAGTCGCCGCATCGGCCGATGGCAAATCCATTTTGTTCAGGACGGGAACCACCTCGACGCCAAGATCGATGGCGGTGTAACAATTGGCCACCGTCTGCGCCTCGACCCCCTGCGAGGCATCGACCACCAGCAGTGCGCCTTCGCAGGCCGACAACGAACGGCTGACCTCGTACGAGAAATCTACGTGCCCGGGAGTATCGATGAGATTGAAAGCGTAAACATGCCCGTCGGCGGCCTGATAATGCAGGGATGCCGTCTGCGCCTTGATCGTGATGCCGCGTTCACGCTCGATTTCCATGGAGTCGAGTACCTGCGCCGACATTTCGCGGGCGGCCAGACCACCGCAGCGCTGGATCAGCTGATCGGCCAGCGTGGATTTTCCGTGATCGATGTGGGCAATGATGGAAAAGTTGCGGATGTAATCCATGAATCGAAGCGTGTGAGGCAACCGGTGGGTTTTTGAATGCCGCCGCCAGCGGCGGCGTGGCCACTGGCCCGCGCGTTGCCGGAGCTTGAACGCTGACGGTGGCTGGCCCGCGCGGCGGCCACCCGCCCAAAAAGAGGAGCGCCCAGGGCGCTCCTCTTCTATTGCGGCCGAGATGCCATTTTAGCCGTTTCGCCGCGGTTGCAACTACTTACCGGACTTTCCGGGCGTTACCGTCACCCATTGCGTCTGATCACCACGCAGCACCAGCAGCGCCGCAGGGTGCGTCATGCTCAACTTGGCGACCAGCTTCCCGAACTGTTCGGGGCCGGTTACGTCGACATTGTTGACCGTCAGGATGATGTCGCCAGTGTTGACGCCAGCCGACGCCGCTGGGTCGGACGACTTGACCACCTTCACACCGCCCTTGATTCTGGCCTTGGCAAGCTCGGACTCGGGAACACTCGACACCTGCAGACCCAGGGCATCCAGAACCGGAGCCGGCGGCTGCGACGGCGATTGCGGCGTCGGGCCCGGGTTTTCCAGTTCACCCACTTTGACCTCGAGCGTTACCGCCTTGCCGCGACGCCAGACCTCCATGGATACCCGCGTACCCGGTTTCGTTATGCCGACAAGCCGCGGCAGATCGGTCCAGCTCTCGATGTTGGCGCCGTTGTACTTGAGAATCACGTCGCCCGCCTCGACACCCGCCTTATCGGCCGGCGCACCCGGAACAACGCTGCTGACCATGGCGCCTTTCGCCCGATCCAGCCCCAGCGCCTTGGCAACGTCGCTCGACACCCGCCCGATTTGCACGCCAATGCGCCCGCGCGTGACCTTGCCGTGCGTCTTGAGCTGGTCGACGACGCGCATGACCTCGTCGATGGGGATTGCCAGAGAAATTCCCATGAAGCCACCGCTCTCGGAAATGATCTGCGAATTGATGCCGACGACTTCACCCGACAAATTGATCAGCGGCCCTCCCGAATTGCCGGGATTGACGGGAACGTCTGTCTGAATGAACGGCAGGTAGTCGCCCGTGTTGCGGTTGATCGCGCTCACGATTCCCGCCGTGACAGTGGAGTCCAGGCCGAACGGCGAACCGATGGCCAATACCCACTGGCCTTTCTTGAGATCATTGGAATTGCCGATGGGGAGCGGTGTCGCGTTGTGAATGTCGATCTTGATCAGGGCGATGTCGGTGAGCGGATCGGCACCGATGACCTTCGCCTTGTATTCCTTGCCATTGGTGAGTGTCACGTAGATACCGTTGGAATGCGTGATCACATGGTTGTTGGTCAGAATATAGCCGTTGCTGGAGATGAAGAACCCGGAACCCACGCCGCGCGGCACCGTGCGCTCGGGCTCGGCGGCGCTTGGCGGCGGCCGTTGCTGGTTCCGGTTCGACGGCGGCTGCATGCCCGGCGGCACGAAATTCGGGCCAAAGAACCAGCGGAACAGATAATACGGGTCGTTGCTGTCGGGCCCCTGTGCTTGCACCGGCACCGCCTCGGTGGTGCGGATGTTGACCACCGCCCCTTCCGTCTTCGCAACGACCGATGTGAAATCGGGCAGCGCCAGCCGCGACGCGTTTGCCGTCGTCGTTTCAGCATATGAAGGCAAGCCCACCGCCGAAAACGCCAACAGCACTCCCGTCGATGCGCACGCCAGTATTCGTCTGAATCGGCTATCGACCATCCATGTTGAAAGCATTAGGAAACTCCTATGAAAAAGCCAAACTACCTAGATGACGCCAAAGGAACATATTCGGTGCGTTTGGCGATATCACGCAAAGTTCGCGCAGGCACTTCCCCCACGACCGTGAACCAGTGGTTTCCGATCCGGGTTCCATATATGTTGAGAGCCCCCTTCCGGACCGCCCCCCTTGGCAACGCACGCTCGTTGGCCTTGTCGAACGGCTCGATGAAGACCGAGATGGCGGCCAGACCGTCCGACAAGACCAGCTGATTGACCTGCTTGTTCCCTGTCATGGGCCGCCGCACCTGCGCGACATCGACGAACCCCGCCGGCGCCGGAATGCGCCAGCCCATGTGGCCGAGATCCACTGGCTTCAGAGAAGCCCGCAGCACCTTCCACCCTTTGGTATCCCAGCGCTGGTCGAGCTGATCCGGTTTGACGGCATCGCCCAGCTTCAGCGCGGTGAAAGCGATCTGGTCGATTACATTGCCCCCCGCGCCCAGTGTTTGGGCCTTGAGCAGCAAGTTGGTTTTCGCATCGGCGCAATACCGATGCCCATAACGGTCATGGTCTTTCGGCAGAACCTCGAACAGGACACAGTCGCGGCCCGCGACACGACTCATTCGCTTGCTTTTCCTGACATTGTAATGCGCCGGGATATTGTGGCCGTCGTTGATCAGCAGGCCGGGAAACCCATCGGGGCGGCGGCTCTCGAGAATGACGATCTTGCGCTCGGGAACGAGCCGCTCGATGGCGTCATTGTGTCGCAGCGACTCGCCCGGCGCGCCGTCGAGCGCCTCGAGGCGTTCGCGCTCGCCCGTGCCATCGACGATGTGCGCGATGCGCGTCGATTGCAGGACGGCCCCCTGCTGGTAAGTGAATACACCGGCGTAATCCAGCTGGCGTGCCGCATTTTGAATTTTCCCCAGCAGCGTCAACGTGGGGTCGGCGGCCTGTGCCGCCGACTCGGCCGCCCGGGCAGGATGGACACCGGGGAACATTGCGGCCAGCCACAGACAGCACAGTACAAAGCGCGCTCCGCGCCACGCGTGCCAGACGCCCGCCGCATGTTCCACCGCCCCCATTACCTGGCCGCCCCCAGGTCGAACGACACCTGCTGTATTGGGCCGGAGCCCACGAGCTGGCTGTGCGCGTCCAGGTAGTCGCTCAGCCCGGGGTCGTCGTTCGCACTGGCCACCACCGGGGTCGCGGCGGGGCCGGATTCCAACTCTGAAAAATGAGGCAACGCTACCCATACGACCGATGCCACCGCCGCCGCGACCACCAGCCCCGAGACGCCGAGCCGTACTCGAAACCGGCGCCGCGCGTGCGGCGCCACGATGGCCGGTTCTTCGTCGATTGCCTGCGACAGGCGCGCATAGAAGCGCGCGGATGGCACAATGGCCAGCCCCTCGTTGCGCATGACGTCGCCGATAAGGTGGTAGGTGTCCCAGACGCGCCGCCCGTACGGCGAACTCAATGCCTCGGCGCGCACCGACTCCTCGCCGTCGACCCACGCCGACACGGATGCCTCCCAGGACGCATCGCCAGCAACATCTTCGGATTGAATGGCAGTTTTCATCGATCACTCCTTACCAGCGACGCTCCGTATCGGTATTCAGGATGGGACGCAACTGGGCGGCTATCGCTTCGCGGGCTCGAAATATGCGCGACCGCACGGTGCCGATGGGGCAGCCCATGCTCTCCGCGATCTCTTCATAGCTCAAACCTTCTATTTCACGCAATGCAATAGCCGTTCGCAAATCTTCCGGCAACGCGTCAATGGCCGCGTTGACGGTCTCCACCACCTGACGACTGGCCAGCACGGATTCCGGCGTACTGATATCAGTTAGGTTGTCGATCTGACTAAAAGTTTCACCATCCTCGTTCTCGATGGCAGTCGGCGTGCTTGGCCGGCGACCGCTGGCAACCTGCCAGTTGCGGGCGGTATTGATGGCAATGCGATAGAGCCACGTGTAGAACGCGCTTTCGCCGCGAAACTGAGGGAGCGCGCGGTACGCCTTTATGAAAGCCTCCTGCGCCACGTCCTCGACCTCGGAGGGGTCGCGCACCATGCGCGACAGCAGACGCATGATCTTGCGCTGATATTTGAGAACCAGCAGATCGAAGGCGCGCTTGTCGCCACGCTGCACGCGCGCCACCAGCTCTGAATCGACTTCGCGTTCGCTCACTGACCAACCCGCCCGGGAACGACTTCGGGCCTGGCCACGCGACCCGCGAGGCAAACCCGCAGCCACCGCCAGGACTGAGGCGAGGTTTGGGACTTCCAGAGCGTGACCTGCAACATGGCTTCCTTCGACTCGAGACCACCCCGGTGCGCGAAATGAAGAGTGATCCAGGAGGGGCCGACCCACACGCGAACCGGGCACAATGCCGTCAATCGCACGCCCTGCGCCGACTCCCACCGCCATTGGCGATCAGACGTCAACGACAGCGTGCCCGAACGCGCGGCAATGATCGTTCGCTGGCGGCGTATGCTCACCCACTCCAGCAACAAGCCAATTGTTACCACATAGGGCCAGGCCACGCAACACGCGATTCCCGCCAAGGCCGCGCCGGCGACGCCCGGTGCGGCGAGCTGGACCCACGGCGGGCGCCGGACCGGCCACGATTGGCCACCTGCGAGATCGCCGCGTGGAAGAGTCAACTAGTGTCCCGTTCGGTTAGTTTGTGTACTTAAATTCGGATGCATGCGCCATCCAGACAAGGCGCGAACCGCAGTGATAGCAAGGGCTATCACGAGGATGAGCAACGCAGTATGGGTGG